>JBDNIB010000730.1:0-5039 GCA_041688535.1 Prosthecobacter sp. | reverse complement strand
CTCTACTCTCGAACCCATGAACATCACCACCGGCCCGCGCCCCTGGGTCATCGCTGAAACGAACTGGAAACAGGTCAAGGCCACGCGCTATGAGGTCGCCGTGCTGCCGTGGGGGGCCACGGAGGCGCACAATTGGCATCTGCCGTATGCCACCGACTCGCTGCAAAACGACGCCATCGCCGCCGAGGCGGGACGCCTCGCGTGGGAGGCGGGCGCGAAGATTGCCATCCTACCAAACGTCCCCTTCGGCGTGCAGACCGGGCAGCTCGATGTGCCGTTTTGCATCAACATGAATCCGACCACACAGATGCTGGTGCTCGAAGATGTAATCAGCAGTCTCGAAGGCGTCGGCGTGATGAAATTCGTCATCATGAACGGTCACGGCGGCAATGACTTCCGCCAGATGCTGCGTGAGCTGCAAGCACGGCACCCTAAAATGTTTCTCAGTACCGTATCGTGGTTCAACGCGGTCAAAGGCGACGACATTTTCAACATCGTCGGCGATCACGCCGATGAACGTGAAACTAGCCTCATTCTGCATCTGCATCCCGAGCTAGTGCTGCCAAAAGCCGAATGGGGAGCCGGCACGGACAATCTTTGGAAGCTGCAGGCGATGCGCGAAAAATGGGCCTGGGCGCAACGTGCATGGAGCAAGGCGACGAACGACACTGGCTCCGGCGATCCACAACACAGCACGGCGGAGAAGGGAAAGCGCTACTTTGAGGCCCTCGGTACCAAGCTTGCCACCTACCTCGTCGAACTCGCCGCCGCTGACATCAACGACCTCTACGAGAAGGCGAAATGATCCGCTTTCTCCTCAGCCGCTTTGCTCAGGGCGTCATCGTGGTCTTCACCGTGATCACGATCACGTTTTTGATCCTGAAGGCGTCGCCGGGCGGGCCGTTTCGCTCGGAGCGCACGCTCTCACCGGAGGCCCTAGCAGCGAAGATGGAATATTACGGCTTCGACCATCCGTGGCCGGTGCAGTTGTGGCGGCACATCGTGCATTACGCGACGTTGCAGTTTCGCGAGTCGCAGCTTTTCGCCGGACGCACCGTGGATGAGATCATTATCTCCGGCTTTCCTGTTTCGGCTGCCATTGCCGTTCCAGCCTTGCTGCTCGCCCTGATCATCGGTGTGCCGTTGGGGGCGCAGGCCGCGCTGCGACCGAACACGCTCGAAGATCGCGCCAGTCAGTTGGCGGCGACGATTGGCATTTGTACGCCCAGCATGGTGCTCGGTCCGGTGCTGGCGATTCTCTTTGGCCTCAAGCTGCGCTGGTTCAATGTCTCCGGCTGGTTTGATGCCACCGACTGGGTGCTGCCGTCCATCACGCTCGGCTTCATCTACAGCGCCTACATCGCACGGCTCACCCGCGGCAGCCTGCGTGAGACACTGGCGCAAGAATTCATCCGCACTGCCAGGGCGAAAGGTGCCAGCAACACGACCATCATTTTCCGCCATGCGTTGAAGCTCGCCTGCCTGCCAGTGCTGAACTTTCTCGGCCCGGCGGCGGCGGGACTGCTCACCGGTTCGTTCATCGTCGAAACCGTTTATCAACTACCGGGCCTCGGTCTGTTCTTCATCGCTTCAGCCATCAACAACGACCAGGAACTGCTGATCGCCATCTCCGCCTTTTACGCCGTGCTCATCGTCAGCTTCAATCTGATCGTGGACATCCTGCAAGCTTGGCTCAACCCACGCATCCGACTTCACGCATGAGCAGCACCGCACCACAAAGTGTTTCCCCCATGCGTGGCGCGTGGCAGCGCCTCATGCGGCAGCGTCTCCATGCCGTGGCGCTCGGTTTTCTCGCGCTACTCGTACTCGCCTGCGCCATCGGGCCGCTGTTCTCGCCGTACACCCAGGCCCAGCAAGATCTTGAACTCAAGGCCGCCGGCCCCAGCGCCACACACTGGCTGGGCACCGATTCGCTTGGGCGTGACATGACCACGCGCATTCTCTATGGCGGTCGCGTGTCACTGGAGGTAGCTTTTCTTGCCACAGCGGTCGCCGCCATCATCGGGGTCGGTTACGGTATGGTCTCTGGTCTGGCCGGTGGGCGTGTGGATGGCCTGATGATGCGAGTCGTGGACATCGTGTACTGCTTTCCCTTCATCAACTTCGTCATTCTACTCATGGTCATCTTTGGCCGACAGTTCTGGCTCATCTTTGTCGCCATCGGTGCGGTGGAATGGCTGACCATGGCCCGCGTTGTTCGTGGTCAGGTGTTGGCGCTGAAAAATCTGGAGTTCGTGATCGCAGCGCGGGCCAACGGCGCTGGCTTTGTGCATCTTCTCTTCAAACATCTGCTGCCGAATCTCGTCGGCACGATCATCATCTACGCGGGTCTCACCATTCCTGGCATCATGCTGCTGGAGGCTTCGCTGAGTTTCCTGGGCCTCGGCATCCAGCCGCCGGATGCGAGCTGGGGCGTTTTGTTGGGCGATGGTTCGCGGGTGATGGATGTCTCGTTGTGGCTGCTGCTGTATCCCGGCATCTGCTTCTCTGCCACGCTGCTGGCGCTGAACATTCTTGGCGATGGCCTGCGTGATGCCTTCGATCCCAAGTCGATGTCACAGCAGTAGTTTAAAATTTTTTGCGGCAGGCTGAATAGGTGCTGACGAGACTCGTCATAGGGTATGGAACAATCAATCCACCCACACTCATGAAAACCGTTCTCGCCCTCCTCGCTGCCACCGCTGTCCTTGGTTTCGCAGCTCCCACCTCCGCCATGGCGGACCACTACAACAATGGCAGCCGTCGCATTGTCAGCTACATGCGCTGCGGCACTCCGGTTTACGCCGTGTATCAGGTCGTCGGCTATGACCGCTGTGGCAATCCCGTCGGCCAGTGGGTCACACAAAATCAGCAATGCGGCTGCCAGGTGTGCAATCCCCGCCCCGTCTATGCCCAGCCCGGCTGCAACAACCCGTACGGCCATCAGCACGGCTACGGCGGCTACAACCCAGGCTACAGCCGCTCACGTAGCGGCCTCAGTTTCAGCTTCGGTTTCGGCAGGTAGTAGCGCCGAAATGTGAACCTTGAAAACCCCACGCGGCCCCGCCATTGCAAGGCGGGGCCGTTTTGTTTGTAGTTCGGGCTTTAGCCCGCCGGTCTGCGTGGCATGTTCTGGGCATGCGCTGGCTTTTTCGTGCTCTCATTCTCCTCATCGCCATCGGCGGCATTGCGTGGTTCCATCACGTCCGCACGCATCGTCCCACCCGCGCCGAAATCGCCACGCGCGCTGGCATCCTGCTCGTCGGCAACAGCAGCGAACCGTCCACGCTCGATCCGCAGCTCGCCACCGGTCAGCCCGAGCATCACATCTTCCACGCTATCTTTGAGGGACTCGTCGCTCCTGCGCCTGACGATCCCGATGCCAATGGGCCGGGTGCCGCCGTCTCTTGGACGCACGACCAGTTCACCACCTGGACCTTCAAACTCCAGCCCAACGGCAAATGGAGCGATGGCACGCCGCTCACTGCCGATGATTTCGTGTACGCCTATCAGCGCATCCTCACTGGTAAATTCGGCGGCGATTATGCCAACATGCTCTACCCCATGCTCAACGCCGAGGCCTATCACACCAGCAAGCTCGCCGAGTTCACCCAGGTCGGCGTGAAGGCGCTCGATCCGCTCACCTTGCAGATCACCCTCGCCGGTCCCGCGCCTTATTTTCCCAGCATGCTCAAACACTATTCGTGGTTCCCCGTGCCAAAGCACGCCATCGAGCAGCACGGCACAATGACCGACCGCAACACGCGCTGGACGCGTCCCGGCAATCTCGTCTGCAACGGCCCCTTCATACTCAAAACTTGGCGCATCAACGCCAGCATCGAAACCGTGCGCAATCCGCACTACTGGGACGCCGCCACCGTCAAACTCAACGGCATCACCTTCCTGCCCATCAGCAGTGACACCACCGAGGAGCGCGCCTTTCTCGACGGTCAGCTTCATCTCACCCAGACGCTGCCACTCGCCAAGATTCCCAGTTATCGCGAGACACGCCCCGATTTCTATCGTGATGAACCGCTGCTCAGCACCTACTTCTACCGCGTCAACACCACGCGGAAGCCCTTTGACAACCCACTCGTCCGCCGTGCGCTGGCGCTCGCCATTGATCGGGAATCCATCACGCGCAACATCCTCCGCGCCGGGCAAAAGCCCGCCACCGGCCTCACTCCGCCCGGCTGCGGCGTTGGTTATCAAACACCCGCCGTCATGCGCTTCGATCCCGCCGAGGCGCGCAAGCTTCTCGCCGAAGCCGGATTCCCCAACGGCAAAAATTTCCCCGCCTTCGACATCCTCATCAACACCAGCGAAGCCCACCGCACCATCGGCGAAGCCGTGCAGGCCATGTGGAAGGAGCATCTCCACATTCCCGTCCGCGTGTTAAACCAAGACTGGGGCGTCTATCTCGAATCCCAGCGCAAACTCGAATACGATGTCTGCCGCGCTGGCTGGGTCGGCGACTATCTCGATCCCTCCACCTTCCTCGCTCTCTGGAAAACCGGCGACGGCAACAACAACACCGGCTGGGGCAGCCCGCACTACGATGCGCTCCTCCCCCAGAGTTTCCTCGAAGGCGATCCCGCCAAACGCTTCGCCATTCTGCAAGAGGCCGAAACCCACCTGCTCGAACAAGCCCCGATCCTGCCGATCTACTGGTACGTCCGCTCCTACCTCATCCGCCCCGAAGTCAAAGGTCTGCTGCCGTCCTTGCTCGAACACCGCTGCTATAAGGCGGTCGAGTTCAAGCCGTGATGACGCATCACTGGAAATTTAAATTCGTCGCGATAAGAGAACCATCGCTCGCGCATCAAACCGCAGCTCTCCCTCTCCCCGCCCCTGCAATGAATCCGCCGCCAGCTCTCCTTCGGGGAGAGGGCAGGGGTGCACTGCCATTTAGTTTAGAAGACACACTTTTTGATGGCACGTTGGTAGTGATAAGATCGCGCGATGACTTGAGGACGTCGCGGCGCATGACGTCGGCTGCGTTGAGTCACCGGGGAAGCCATAAACAAAGAGTGCAGTTT
>JBDNIB010000729.1:0-7630 GCA_041688535.1 Prosthecobacter sp. | reverse complement strand
TGCCCCGGCGTGATGGAATGCAGCGCACGGAACTTCGACAAGTCATCAATCGACACCGCATAGCCGCTCAGGTGCAGCCAGGAGTAGATGAACATCGAGCCGTGGCCGGCGCTGAGGATGAAACGGTCGCGGTTCAGCCACTTCGTGTCGGCGGGATTGCACTGGAGCGACTGGCCGAAGAGCACGGCACCGATTTCAGCCGAGCCGAGCGGCAGGCCGAGGTGGCCGGAGGAGCATTTATGGACGGCGTCCATGGCGAGGCCACGGGCTTCGTTGGCGGCTTGGGCGAGGAGGGTTTTGTTCATGAGAGGGAGGTCAAGGGATCAAGGATGGTCAAAAAAGCACCGGAGGCGGGCGGGCGCGGGGAGCGCGTTCTTTACCGGCGGCGAGGTCGGTTTCAAGGTCGAAAAATGGGGTGAATCGGACGTTTGGCCGTCACCCTCACACGGCTGACTTTTGCAGCCAATCCCGCACCAGCCAGATCCAGTCGGCGAAGGAGATGTCCGCCTCGTGAAGTTTGAGCGCCTGAATCATCTGCGGCACGTCCGTGGTGAAACGCGAGTAAAGTCGTAGCAGGACTCTGCCGCCAGGCAGTGGCACATCGTGGCTGAGAGAGTTCAGCCACTCGCGTATCGCGTTGACCAAGCGCGCGGGATCATCGCCGTGCGCCTTGATGTCCTGTCCGGCGATGTCGGAGATGAACTTCTGGTAGCGGTAGCGCTCTGAATCCAGCACCAGCGCGTGTTTTTGCCGCTGCGCGGGATTGCCAAAGTGGGCCGCGCCAAGGAACAAGCCGAGTTCCAGCGGCATGTTGAAGCGTGGCAGGTTGTTGTCGGCATCGAGCCCGGTGCGCGAGATGTCTTGGATGCCAAACTGGCATTCTTTGATGAGCCGCGGAATTTTGGTCATGCGGACTTCACCGGCGTCCTCGGTCTCCAGAGCGCAACGAGCCTCATAGCCACAGGCATGAACCGCGAACATCATGATCCGAAACAACGGCAGATACTCTGCGTCGAAGGGACAGTTGATGAAAACCTGCCGTCCATAAACGCCAGGCTCAACGATCTTCATGACTTGGATTCGAGGGCCTTGCGATGCGCGACAGCCATGTCCACGATTTTGCGCAACACCCAAATCGGCTGCTTATGCGTCCCGTGAACCCGCCCGAGCTTGATCTCAATACCGTCGATGATGGCTGTCGGCGGCTTGCGCTTGCGGCTCGTTTTCTTGCGTGGGGTCTTGGCTTTGGGTTTGGCAGGCATGGTGAGAGGTTATTCACCCGCGGCCGGAACTCAAGATTCAATTCTCCAGCGTTCCGAACAGCCGGTCCCAGATCAGCGTGTAAAATCCGAAGTTCGTCGTCGGCGTGCGATGATGCCCGGCATGAAACGAACTGCTGCCCATTTCTCGCAGGAGCAACCGGCGCTTCCATGATTCGGGAAACGGCTCCACTCCGGCGTGTCCGAGCGTGCCAAACACAAGGTTCAGAACGAGGTAGATCAGCACGCCCGTGCCGGAGAGAGGCACCAACATCATCACGGCCAACATCAGCGATCCGAACCCCAGGACCTCGAAGGGATTCAGCACGAAGAGGCTGATCGAATTCACGGATACGTGGGTGTGATGCGTGGCATGCACCCAGGGGTAGATCCAGCGGTGATGAGCCAGGCGGTGAAACACATACATGCCAAAGTCCATCGCGCCGACGAAGATCGCCACGTCGAGCAGCGTGCGTGCCCAGCCCGGATGCGTGATGCGAATCCAGCCCGCCTTCCACAGCAGCCAGCCAGCGACGGCCACGAGCGAGTTCAGCAGCACGGCCAGGCAGGCCAGCATCAAATCACTTCGCGTGATGGGCTGTGGCATCTCAAACAACCGCCGGTCTCCATATGTCCGCCCGATCTACGCGCAGAGCGCCACGGATGCTCCGAAGATCGCGAAGTTTCCCGCGAGACTGAACGCGATCCAGTCCGGTAGGGTAAAGTCGTCAAACCATTGGTAGAGCGCCCGGGATGTGAGAATCATCTCCCGAGCACCGTGAAGGAATCAACGAAGGTTTCAATCCCTGATCCATGTCCGCATCACTCTCCCGCCGCCGCTTCCTAAAAGCTTCCACCCTCACCCTCGGCTCCCAATTGCTCGGCCAGGTGCCGGGCGAGCGCCCGAAGCAGAATGCAGCAGTGAAAGTGCTGAATCCACGCGCACGCGTGCCGGTGAGCATCATCATTGATGACTCGACCTGTCTGGTGAACTTGAACAAGTTCGCCATCCCGCAGTTCGCGGCGGTGAATCCGGGCAAGTATGACCACTACCCGTGGAAAAGCTGGCCGGATGAGATTCCCGACAGCTTCGTGCGGAAGTTCGGCGACTGGGCCACGGGAAACGGCGTGAAGGGCAAGTACAGCATCGTGCCGTTTCCGGCCTGCGTCGGGCGTCTCGACCGCGAAATCCCCGGCTGGACGCAGCAGGAGCTCAAAAGCAGCATCGACCTCGTGCGTGAGCACCTCATGCCGAACTGGGACATCCACCCGGAGATGGTCACGCACACGCGCATCATTGACACGAAGACCGGCCATCCGTATCCCGAGATCAGCCCGCGCTTCATGGAGAACTGGGACTGGTGCAATGGACGCAGCACGGATGAAATCGCCGACTACATGAGCTACGCGCTCACGATTTTGAAAAACATCGGCCTGCCTTGTGAGGGCGTCACCACGCCCGGCGGCTTCGGCAGCAAGGCGCGGCCTCAGCTTGCGCAGGCGACGTTCGAGTCATGTCGCAGTGTCTTCAATGCTGAGATTCCGCACTACTTCCGCGATCTTTATGACAAAGGTGAGCAAAGCGTGGCCCCCATCGTGCAAAACGCGAGCGGACTCGATTCCGACGACCCGCGCTGCGTCGTTCACATCATCGGCTGCACCGGTGATTGGACCGGCGGCTGGAATTGCATCACGCCGACCGGTGCGGATGCGTTCATCACCGCCGATGGCAAAGCTGGCCGCATGGTCGAGGTCATCCAGCGCGGCGAACCAGCGATCATCGTCTGCCACTGGGCGGGCATCTATTGGAACGGGCTTGAAATCGGATTCGAAATCTTCCGCGAGGTCGTGGAGCGACTGCATGCGACGTTTGATCACCTGCGCTGGATGAAACTCAGCGAAATTTCGCGCTACTGGGCTGCGAAGGAACTGACGCGCATCGAATTTGATGCCGCCAGCCGCGTGGTGACGCTGAAAGCGCCCTACGCGTGCGAGGAGTTCACGCTGTCGCTGCCGGTGAATGATGGAGCGCCTGAAGGGCTCACACAGGTCGATTTACGGCTCAAGCTGAAACCTGGAACCTGGTTCCGCGAGAAGGACGCCACGCTGGTTTGCTTCAAGCTGACGAAGGGCGCTTCGAAGATCCGGTTTTCGTAGCTTCGAGTGACACTCAAAGCCGTTGGGAGACTTGGATTCGTCGGTCAGCCGAATCGACTCGGGGCTTGCCAGATGCCACCATGCCCGGATGGTACCCGCATGAACAAAGGCAACATCGGCCTCTGGATTGCCGGAGCCGTCATTCTCTACATCGGCTGGATCGTGTTCGACATGAACCGTCCCAGCTCCTCCTCGGGCGGCCGCACCTCCATTTCCGCCGTGCGCACAGCCACCGTGCCAGTGCTGGTGGAGTTTTATGCCGACTGGTGCGGCCCCTGCAAAGTCGTGGGTCCGATGGTCGAGGAGCTGTCTCGCGAGCTGCAGGGCAAGGCGCTGGTGATCCGCATCAACGTCGATGAGGAACCCAAACTCGCCCGCGAGCACGGCGTACGTGGCATTCCGCTGTTCATCGCCTACAAGTCCGGCCGTGAGACCGGACGTGAAGTGGGAGGCATCCCGAAGGAGCGGATGCGGCAAATGCTGGGGCTGTGAGCGCTTAAAGCAAACATTCCGCAATCTGCACCGCGTTCAGCGCGGCTCCTTTGAGGAGCTGGTCGCCGACGACCCAGAAGGACAGGCCGTTGTCGAGCGCGCAGTCCATGCGGAGGCGGCCGACGGCGCAGTTGTCGCGGCCGGCGATGTCGAGGGCGAGCGGATAGACCTTGTTGGCCGTGTCATCGAGAACGTCGAGGCCGGGGGCTTTGCTGAGCACATCGCGTGCAGCTTCGACGGTGACGGGCTTTTCGAACTCGGCGCTGATGGCGATGCTGTGCGCGCGGAAGACGGGGATGCGCACGCAGGTCACGGACGCACGGAACTTGTCGTGGTGCATGATCTTGCGGCCTTCGTTTTCCATCTTCATCTCTTCTTTCGTGTAACCGGAATCGAGGAAGGAATCGACGTGCGGGATGGCATTGAAGGCGATCTGGTGCGGATAGACATGCGGCTTGCTGTCGAGCTTCGCGGCGTCCCACTCGCGATTTTGTGAGGCCCACTCGCGGGACTGGTTCGCCAGTTCCTCGATGGCCTGCGCGCCGGTGCCGGACACGGCCTGATAGCTGCTGGCCCAGATGCGCTTCACGCCAAAGGCCTGATGCAGCGGATACAGCGCCATAAGCGAGATCGCCGTGGTGCAGTTCGGATTCGCGATGATGCCCTGGTGCGCCTTCGCATCGGCAGCGTTGATTTCAGGCACCACGAGCGGGACGTTCGGGTCCTGGCGGAAGTAGGAGGAGTTGTCCACGACCACCGCACCGGCCTTCACGGCATGCGGGGCAAAATCACGCGAGATGCCGCCACCCGCGCTGAACAGCGCGATGTCGATGCCCTGGAAGGAGTCCGGCGTGAGCTCCTGAATGGTGATGTCTTCGCCCTTGAACTTCAGCTTCTTCCCGGCGCTGCGTGCGGAGGCGAGGAGGGTAAGCTGGCCGACGGGAAACTGGCGCTCTTCGGGGCAGCGGATCATCTCCGCGCCCACTGCGCCGGTGGCTCCGACGATGGCGACGTTCTTGAGGTTGCTCATGATGTTCTGAGTTGGGGATGGGTTGAAAAAGGGCCGCGATAGTAAAGGCGGCCGGGCAGGATGCAAGGGCGGCGTGGTGTCCGGTAAGGGAGCCGATCCACCCATGAGTCCCCTCAAAATCGTGCTCGTCCTCCTACTCGAACTCGTCCTCGATCCAAACGCTCCGCAGAACCTTCTGTGTTGAGCCTCGAAAAAACCGCGATACCCCCCTCCTCCGCAAAAACTTCATCCGTACGTTTGACTTCGTGTCAATAACACACGATTAATCGTCTGTGAAACACACTTACGAATACCCAAGAGCCGCGCTGACCGTCGATTGCGTCGTCTTCGGCTTTGAGGGCGGCGAGTTGCAGGTCCTAGCCATCCGCCGTGGTCTGAAGCCTTTCAAAGACCACTGGGCGCTGCCCGGCGGTTTCGTTCGCGTCGAGGAAACGCTCGATGACGCCGCGCGGCGCGAGCTGGAGGAGGAAACCGGCCTTCAGGGCGTCTTTCTGGAGCAACTTTACACCTTCGGCACCGTGAACCGCGACCCGCGCGAGCGCGTCGTCAGCGTCGCTTACTTCGCCTTGGTGAAGCCCATGATCGTCAATGCCGCCACGGACGCCGCCGAAGCGAAATGGTTCCCCGTCAGCGCCATCCCTGCGCTCGCCTTCGACCACGCCGCCATTCTCGACACCGCCCTCGCTCGCTTGCGCGGCAAGCTCACCTACCAGCCCATCGGTTTCGAACTCCTGCCGCCCAAGTTCACCCTCACACAGCTCCAGCGCCTCTACGAGAGCGTCCTCGGTACCGACATCGACAAGCGCAACTTCCGCAAAAAAGTCCTCAGCTACAACCTCCTCATCCCCCTCCAAGAAACCCATCGCGACGGCCCCCACCGACCCGCGCAGCTCTTTAAGTTCAACCCGGTGCGATACGAGAAATTGAAGCAGAACGGCTTTCTGTTCGAGTTATGAGTCAGTGAGTTTTGAATCAGTGAGTAACCAAGCACGCACCATGAACACGAATCTAGATTTCGCGAAACAGATGCAGGAGCGCACGCTGCTCTTTGCCTTGCGAGTCATTCGCATGAGCGAAAAACTGCCCAGGAGTGAGGAGGCGACGGTAATGCGCAGGCAAATCCTTCGTTCTGCTACTTCAGTGGCAGCCAACTACCGTGCGGTCTGTCGCGCCAAGTCGGCCGCCGACTTCGCCTCCAAGATGAAGACGGTGATCGAAGAAGCCGCCGAAACCGCGCTTTGGCTGGAACTGCTCGTCCGCAGCGGGATCGCCGCAGAAAGCAGTCTCGAAGCACTACGAACCGAAAGCAACGAAATCCTGCGCATCTGCTCCGCCTCCCACGCGACAATCACCCGCACAACCGCAAAGGCAGCGCCAAACCACCCACTGATTCATAACTCAATGACTCGCAACTCCACTCTTCTCCCCTTCACGCGCAGCTACTGGGCCGCTCCCGGCAAAGTCCTCGGTGGCTTTTACCCTGGAGACCGCGATCCGGCCGTGGCACGCAGCAAGTTGTCGGCGTTGCTTGATTGTGGCGTCACGCACATTTTAAATCTCATGGAGCCTGCGGAGAGCGATCATGTTGGGCGGCACTTTGAACCCTATAAGGAAGACTTTCTGTATCACGCCGACTCGCGCCGCTTGCAGGCAAGCTGGACACAGCGCCCGATTCGAGATCTCAGTGTGCCGACTGTGACGCAGATGACCGATACGCTCGATGCCATCGACGGTGCCCTGGCCGCAGGTGGCTGCCTGTATGTGCATTGCTGGGGCGGCAGGGGCCGCACGGGAACCGTGATCGGCTGCTGGCTGGCCCGCCACGGCGAAACCGAGCCGCTGAAACGCCTCCGCCAGTTCACCGCCCATGCCCGCGAACACTTCCCGCAGGTGCCGGAAACCGCGCAGCAACAAGCTTACGTGCAACAATGGAGGTTCGGCCAATGACCACCAACGATCGCATCCTCGGCGGTCTTTATGGTTCGCTCGTTGGCGACGCACTCGGTGTGCCGGTGGAATTCAAACCGCGGCAGGATCGGATTCTCGATCCTGTCATCGACATGCGCGAGTACGGCACTCACGGCCAACCCAAGGGCACCTGGTCCGACGATGGTGCGCTTTTGCTGTGCTCGGTCGAGAGCCTCATCGAGAAGAGATTCGGCACCCAGGACATGGGAGAGCGATTTGTCCGTTGGTATGAGCAGGGCCTGTGGACTGCCCACGGAACCATCTTTGACATCGGCATCGCCACTCGGAGCGCGTTGAACCGTATCAGTGACGGCACCCCAGCCGAGGAGGCAGGCGGACGTGATCCATACGACAACGGCAACGGCTCGCTCATGCGCATCCTGCCAGTCGCTCTCGCTTCGCTGAGTGAATCGACCCCTGCGTTGGCGGATCGCGTGCATCACGCATCCTCGATCACCCACGGACACGCGCGATCCACGTTGGCCTGCGCTATCCACGGCATCTTTGTTCGCGAACTCATGCGCGAGGCCCCACTCCGTGATTCGCTGACAAACATGCAGGACAAGGTGGCAGCGCAATTCGGAGAGCACCCCGAACTCTCCCTCTTTCACCAGGTGCTGAACCCGGACCTCGCCGAGATCCCCGAATACGAAATCGATTCGGGCGGCTACGTCATCGACACCCTCACCGCCTCGATCTGGTGCCTGCTGACGACCGCCACCTT
>JBDNIB010000728.1:0-6619 GCA_041688535.1 Prosthecobacter sp. | reverse complement strand
GGTCGTTTCAGAAGACTCTGAGGTCATCGCAGAAGACTCTGAGCTTCGTTCAGAAGGCTCTGAATTCTGGTCAGAAGACTTTGGGGTCAGCTTAGAAAGGCCTTTTTGCATGGCTTGACGAGCTGCCCGTCAGGCAAAAGAGGCAGGTGGGGCGATTTATCTGTCGCGGTGCGATTTATCTCGACTCCCATCGAAATTCCTGGTGAAAATCGCGCCCCGCGACATTGGAAATGATTTTTTAATGCCGTGCAGTCCACCTCAACATCAATCGACCGCCTTCAATGCCGCCGTGGGATCAGGGAAATTGGGATAGCCAGGACGAAGTTTGGAATGTCGAAACAACGACAGAAAAAAAGCGCATGTTCGAAATCAATCTGAATTTGAAAAACATCAACGAGGGTCAGGATGCAACTGGCTGACAAATTAACAGTGACAATGACTTTATGAGATTTTGTCAAGCAGTTGCACACTGACCCCGTTTCCCTGCATTTTCCCGGCACGGAAATGGCCTTTGAGGATGCGGCTGAGGGTGAGATGGCGCTCGACACCGGACGGCTGCCAATCGAGGAATGTCTGCGTCTGCTGAGCTTGATTCCCGCTTGAAGTTCAAGACATTGACGAAAGCGGGCGAAAATGGCATTACTGAACATCCGCCTGCGCTGCCCCGTCGAACCCCTTGTATGAACGCTGCTGACGAATTTCTCAAGATTGCCGCTGACTACCAACTCGGTACCCTCGACACGGAGTCGCAGCACCCTTTCACGCAGTCGCTGTCCCAGATGGCGCACACGGACCTGCATGAGGCGGTCAAGCTCATGCATCAAGTCGATGTCCACGCGCTGCGGCAGATGATGGGCAAGGCCGCGCCACTGGCCGATCTGGCGCGCTCGGTGGGGGAGACGTTTACCGCCGGAAACCGGGTGTTTCTCTGCGGTTGCGGTGCTACGGGCCGTCTGTCGTTGAGCATCGAGATTTTTTGCCGCATGGGCGTGCTGCCCGCGCCGGACCCGGAACGCGTCGTCGCCTTCATGGCCGGAGGTGATCTGGCACTGATCAAATCCATCGAGGATTTTGAAGACCATCCCGAATACGGTGCCCGGCAGCTTGAGGAGCTGGGCTTTGCCGCAGGCGATCTGCTCATCGCCACGACTGAGGGCGGCGAGACGCCCTTTGTGATCGGTGCCACCGAGCGCGCAGCCGTGCTTTCCCACAACCCGCCCTGGTTCCTGTATTGCAATCCCGACGCGCAGCTCGTCCAGGCCGCCGCACGCTCCAAACGCGTGATCGAAAATCCGGCCATTCGCAAAATGAACCTCGCCGTCGGGGCGATGGCGGTGGCGGGCAGCACGCGCATGCAGGCCAGCACCGTGCTCATGGCGGCGATTGGCTTCGCGTTTCTGCACCAGCACGACCCCGACAACGCGCCGGCGGAAGTCATGCAGCTCCTGCGCCATGTCGCGCACTGCAACGGCCAGATGCTCCTGCCGTTCATCGAGGCAGAGGCGGCGGCGTACCAGCGCGGCGACTTCGTGCTGTATGAAAGCACACGGTTTGGCATCACCGTCGTCACTGACACGACCGAACGCGCGCCCACCTTCAGCCTGCCCCCGTTTGAAAAACAGGATGACACGGCGGCACCGGCCTCCTGGAGTCATTTCATCATGCCGGAGCAACCGGAGGCCAGGGCCGCGTGGCTTGGGCTGCTGCGGCGTGAGCCACGCACGCTGGAATGGCCCGACGTAAAGCATGTCGCCGGGGAACAGGTGCTCCAATGCTATGATTTCTCCGCCGCCTTGACCGCACGGCGGGAAACTCGCACCCAAAACGCCAAGCACCTGCCATTCCGCATCAGCGGCGATGCCGGAGCGATGATCTGGGAGTTCGGCGACCATCTATCCAAGGTCGATCTAACCGGCGTGCATGAGTTTCACGCGCATCTGCTGCTCAAGATGCTCATCAACATCCACTCCACTCTCGTGATGGGTCGGCTGAGCCGTTATCTCGACAACCTCATGACCTATGTGAAGCCCAGCAACAACAAGCTCATCGACCGTGCAGTGCGTTACGTCCGCCTGCTGGCCCAGCGCCGCACCGGGGAGCTGCCAGACTATGAAAAGGTCACGCGCGTGCTGTTTGAAGAGCGCGAAAAGCTCAAACCGGGCGAGCCCATCGTGCTCAAGACCCTGGCCGCGCTCGGCGTGACGGTGTAGCCGACCAGATTTGATCAACCACGGAATACACAGAATACACGGAAGCAGCAGTCCGACTCCGGTTCCGTGTATTCTGTGTATTCCGTGGTCTAACTTTCAGGCTCTGGGAACAGGTGCTAACTGCAAACACCGCCTGGATGAAACATCCGCGCTGGCAGCTTCGTAAGCTCGCGTGATGACTTCCCCCGACAACCGCCTGCGTGACGCCACACGCCGCCATTTCTTCAGCCAATGCGGCATGGGAATCGGCTCGGTCGCGCTGGCCTCATTGATGGCGGAACGCGGGCTGAACGCTGCCAGCGCGGCAGCCGCCACTGGACCGGGCGTGATGAAAAAGGCCAACGTCACACCACGGGCGAAGAATGTGATCTACCTCTTCATGGCCGGCGGGCCGTCACAGCTCGAGCTGTTCGACTACAAGCCCCGGCTCATGGAATTGAACGGGCAGTCGATCCCGCAGAGCTATGTGGAGGGCAAACGCTTCGCCTTCATGGGCACCAGCAACAGCTTCAAGCTGCTCGGCAGCCGCCGTGAGTTCAAACAGCGCGGTCAGAGCGGTGCCTGGATGAGCGACATGCTGCCATACACGCAGGGCATCGTAGATGACATCAGCATCGTCACCACCTGCCAGACCGAGCTGTTCAACCATGCCCCGGCCAAACTCTTCATGAACACCGGCAGCGGCCAGTTTGGGCGGCCGTCGATGGGCTCGTGGGTCACCTACGGCATCGGCAGCGAGTCGAGCGACCTGCCGGGCTTCGTCGTGCTGCAAAGCGGGCCGCGTGGGCCGCGTGGCGGCTCCGTGCTCTGGGGCAGCGGCTTTTTGCCAACGACGTATCAAGGCGTGCCGCTGCGTGGCTCCGGCGAACCGATTTTAAACCTCAGCACACCCGCCAGCTACAGCGCCGCGAGCCAGCGGCGGGTCATCGACACCGCGCGCGAGCTGAATCTCGCGCGGCTGGTCGAAACTGGCGACGATGAAATTCAAACCCGCATCAACGCTTATGAAATGGCCTGGCGCATGCAAAGCAGCGCGCCGGAACTGATCGACCTGAGCGGCGAATCGAAGGCCACGCTCGATCTTTACGGTGTCGATCCCACACAGCCGTCGTTTGCGCGCAACTGCCTGCTGGCTCGGCGTCTCGTCGAACGCGGCACCCGTTTCGTGCAGCTCTACCATACGAGCTGGGATAACCACGGC
Source organism: Prosthecobacter sp. (assembly GCA_041688535.1). Lineage (GTDB taxonomy): Bacteria > Verrucomicrobiota > Verrucomicrobiia > Verrucomicrobiales > Verrucomicrobiaceae > Prosthecobacter. The sequence goes on along the minus strand of JBDNIB010000728.1, from coordinate 3,208 downwards.
GGCAAGGGCGAGACGCTGGAAGATGATTTTCCGAAGGTGGTGAAGGACGTGGACCAAGCCTGCGCGGCACTGATCCGCGATTTGAAATCACGCGGCCTGCTGGAGGAGACTCTCGTCATCTGGGGCGGCGAATTCGGCCGCACGCCCATGGGCGAGAACCGCGACAAGACCGGACGCAACCACCACATCGACGCGTTCACTATGTGGTTTGCCGGTGGTGGCGTGAAAGCGGGCCAAACACTCGGCAAAACCGATGAACTCGGCTTCGGTGTCGAGGAAGATCCGGCGCATGTGCATGACCTGCATGCCACGATTTTGCACCTGCTCGGCCTGGAGCACGAAAAGCTCACCTTCAAGTTCCAGGGCCGCGATTTCCGTCTCACGGATGTGCATGGCAAGGTGCTGCACAAGCTGCTGGCGTAGGAGGATAGGCCTCCGGCCTGTCGATGGATCAAGGCGTCTCGCCTTTGATCAGATAAGGCGGGACGCCTGACCTCCTGCTACTCCACCATGTAAAGAATGCGGCCGCAGCTCTCGCACTGCGTGAGCGACTCGGACTGCTTCAGTGATTGAATCACGCCGATGACCACCTTCATGTGGCAGCCGCCGCACTGGGCGTTTTCCATCGGCACGATGGCGGCGTCGCCTTTTTTCGTGAAGATGCGCGTGTAAAGGTCCAGCGCATCAGGATCGATCGGCGCAGCGAGCGTGGCACGCTCCGCCAGCAGGTCGGCGAGGCGGTTGTTCACGCCCACGGCACGTTCATCGAGGTTTTTCAGGTCCTCGTTCACCCGGACCTGCGTTCCGGCCAATTTCGCCTGCGCTTCCTTGAGCTTCAGCTTGGCGGCTTCGAGCGCCTCCATCTGCTCCAGCTCCTTGTCCTCCAGTGCGGTGACATCGCCCTGGTAGCGTTTGATCTCATGACCGAGGGCGGCAAATTCATCGTTCTTGCGCGTCTCAAACTGCTGGTCCTGGATCCGCTTGATCGAGGTCTGTCGCGTCTGCACGTCGAGCTGGATGTTTTTGATCTTCACCTCGACCTCCTTCATGGCCAAGTTCGCGGCATCCACGGCGGTCTGATCACCCGCGAGCTGCATTTTCGCCCGCGCCTGGAGATTGGGAATGTCTTTGAGGTCCTTCTGCAGCCCGCGAATACGCTGGTCGCGTTCCTGAAGCTGGATGAGTTTCGTGATGTCTTGAAGCATGTGGCAAGATGTAAGCCGAGACGGCGGTGAAGCACAAGCATGTGTTCACGGTTCCCTGCTTGACGTTTTGGCGCGTCCCCCGCAACAATGCGGCTCGTTTTCACCTACTTCACGATCTTCTCATGAAACCCACCCTCCTCATCCTCGCCGCTGGCATGGGTAGCCGTTACGGCGGCCTCAAACAACTCGACGCCATGGGTCCCTCGGGGGAAGTCGTGCTGGATTACTCCGTGTTTGATGCCATCCGCGCCGGCTTCGGCAAGGTGGTGTTCGTCATCCGCCGTGACTTCGAGGAGCTGTTTCGCTCGCAGATTGGTTCCAAGTATGAAGGACGCATCGCGGTGGACTACGCCTTTCAGGATTTGCATGACCTTCCCGCCGGTTTCTCCGTGCCTGAAGGCCGCACCAAGCCCTGGGGCACGGCGCATGCGCTGCTCGCCGCCGAGAAAGTGGTGAATGAGCCCTTCCTCATGATCAATGCCGACGATTTCTACGGTCAGGACGCCTTCAAAAAAATCGCGGTGGATCTCGTGCAGCCGCGTCCAGACGACGGCAGCAGCCATTGGTCGATGGTAGGCTTCTATTTGAAGAACACGCTCTCCGATCACGGCAGCGTATCTCGTGGCGTCTGCACCTGCGATGCCCACGGCATGCTGCGCACCGTCCTGGAGATGACCAAGATCTTCAAACTCGGCGCTGGCGCGGAAAATCGTGAAGTTGAAGGTGCTTTTGTGCCACTAACCGGTGATGAAGTCGTTTCGATGAACTTCTTCGGCTTCACGCCGGACATCTTCGCGCACCTGCGCGCGGCCTTCGCCGCATTCCTCACGGAGCGCGGCGGCGAGCTCAAATCCGAGTGCTACGTCCCCGCGCAAGTCGATGCCCTTATCAATGAAGGCAAAGCCGACGTGCGCGTGCTCGAAACCACCGGCAAGTGGTTCGGCGTCACCTACCCCGAGGACAAAGCCGAAGTCGTCGCCAGCATCCGTGCGCTGGTCGATGCGGGCGAATATCCACCGTCGCTGTGGGGTTGAAAAGTAGTCCAGAGCTTCAGCTCGCTCTGGGTTCTGGGCAGTCCACCCGCGCCCAGAACGAGCTAAAGCTCACAACTACTTTGGCAGCAAACGCTCCACACTGCGCAGAGTCGCGCCTTCGTGAATTTTCAAGGCGGCGTGGCCTGACTGGGCCATCTGCGCCGCTTTGGCTGAGTCTTGCAGCAGCGTGAGACAGGCGGCTGCGAGTGCAGCGAAATCAGCGACCTGCTGCGCGCCGCCTTGTTTGAGCAGGAGATCGACGAGCGGCGTGAAGTTTTCCATGTGCGGCCCGAACAGCACCGGTTTCTGCGCCAGCGCGGCCTCAGCAGGATTTTGGCCGCCTTTGGCGAGGAAGCTTTTGCCAACCACCACGAGGGTGGCGAGATGCTGCCAAGCGGCGAGTTCGCCGGTGGTGTCGATGAGAAACACCGGCGCGTCCTGCACGCGTGAGGTCGGATCACTGCGCAGCGCGGGCACTAGGCCGATGGATTGGAGCGCACTGACGATTTCAGCGCGGCGTTCGACGTGGCGCGGCACGATGAGCAGCGCGAGATCGCGAATGGATTCGCGCAGTCGCAGAAAGACGCGGGCGAACTCGATTTCTTCCCCCGCATGCGTGCTGGCAGCCAGCAGGACGGGCTGCTGTGGCGCAATGCCGGTCTGAGTGAGCACGACGCGCAGCTCGTCGATCTTCGCGGCGGGAACAACGGCACCTTCGGGGTCGTATTTGATGCTGCCAGTGAGGTGAATGCGCTCAGCATCGACGCCGAAGCCCTGCCAGCGGGCGATGTCGCCCGCCTCCTGCACGAGCACCTGATGCAGCATGCGGAAGATGGGGCCGATGAAATTGCGAAACTTGCGATAGCGGCGTTCGGAGCGCGGTGAGAGCCGGGCATTGACCAAGGACACCGGAATGCTGAGATGCGAGGCGGCGGCGGTCAGATTCGGCCACACCTCGGCCTCGACGAG
>JBDNIB010000727.1:0-6015 GCA_041688535.1 Prosthecobacter sp. | reverse complement strand
GCTCCTGTTTTTTTTCTACTGCATGGTTACGGCTGAGGGTGTTCAAAGGAGGTGAGCTTGCCACCGGCGGCGGGAATGCGAAAGACGACGCTAACTTCGATTTCGTCGGTGGCTTGAATGGTCGTGATACTCAACTGCATCCGCACTCAATACCCGGCCTATTTAAGGGGTACAGTTATATTTACAATAAAACATCATTCAGGCGATGCATCCCTCTGGCAGGCGAGACGACTTGTTCTTCCGGCCCGGGTACGACGCGCATCAGTCGTTAACCAACCTTCAACCGAATCACTGTGCTTCTCTTACGCGCAGTATTCCCGAAACAGGCCGCCCATCATGCAGCCGAGCTGGTTGCCAGGGGCAAAGTGGCCGCCAGTGTAAAGCACGATCGCGTAGGGTGTGTTGCGATGGTAGAAAAAGAGGGACTCATGATCCCATTCGCCGTAGTTGCCGGTCTTGCCGCCGATGTAGGTGATGCTGGCGGGCATGACCCAGCGACCGAGGCCGTACTGATCCCGCCGCATGGCCTCCAGCAGCAGCTCGCAGCCATAGTCGAGGCGGTAGTTCACACAGCGCTCGTAAAATTCGGCGTAGAAGCGCGGGGACTGCCAGTTGTTGATGATCGCGACATTGGGCAGATGGTATTTTTGCTCGAAGTACTGCTCGTCCGCCGGAGTGATGCGGCTCATCAGCGCGAACCACGAGGCGTTGATGCTTTTGTCGCACACATAAACGATGTGCTGAAACTCCTCGCGCGTGAGATTGCCACGGCGTTTCTCCAGCAATGTGGCGGCGATGGCGGGTTTGGGCATGGAACCGCCGACAAAGAGCTTGTCTGCCTGGAACTCGGCCAGATAGCTGCCCGTATGCAGATTTTTCACGGCATAACCGATACGCGGATCACGGCGGTGCGCACGGTAGGTCTGCTCCATACTCGATGTCCAGGGTCTGCCATGCGCGCTGTGGGCGCGGAAGCGCAACCGGGCGCCGGAGGCGAGAAAGCGATTGTGATACTCCCACTGCGCGCGTGTTTTGCGTGCTGAAATGCCGAGCGCCGAAGTGGCAGGCACCGCACAACCGACGAGCGTCAGTGGCAGTGCGCACAGCAACCGCCGCAGGCAGGCGCGGCGGGTCTCAGGAAGCGGGGCTGCAAAGCACGGCGGCATGGTGGAAGAATAATCCTGCACGGCTCGACACGGGCAAGCGCGAAACTGTCAGAAGTTTGTGCTGTGACCGCTTCTTTTTGCCGAAAATCCGGCCGAGCAGGTCGCCCAGATCAATCGTCTTGGAGTTCGGCGCAGGATTGACATTGGGATGTTGTGGCTCTGGAGCTGGCACAGCAACGGGGCGTTGGTAAGCGGGCACTGCGGGCAGGATGATCTGCTGCTCGTTCTCGGTCACTGAGCGGTCGTGATGGAAATGGTCGTCCATCTTGATGCGATGGAGACGTGGATTGCGCAGACCGGTGCCGGCAAGTGAGCCGATATGCTGGTCGATGACTTTGAAGTAGTCATGCAAGCTGCGGCCATAGCCGGCCTCGGCGGAGTGAGTCTGCGCGTCTTCACTGGCGTATTCCAGCAGGTGAAAGGTGCGATATACATGAGGGTAGTCACCGCGTGCGCACTTGCTGCAGCACCTTGGCGGAGTTTTGCAGGCAGTCGAGCTCATACACCATGGAGGACTAGCGGGCCTGCTCCTCCTGCGTCTGTGCGCGGGCCTGCGCCGCAGCGGCGGCACGAGCACGAGCATCCGCCTCCATGCGTACCCGCATGTCGGAGCTGGAGGGAGAGCGGATAAACTGCGCCCCGGCGGTCATGTGCAGCAGCCCAATGAGAAGGAGAAGTGAGAACAGGTGGGCAAAGCGTTGAATTTTCATGATGTCGATGATGCTAGGGAGTGACACGCGCTTCCACAATGATCAAATGGCAGACAACGATGATCCGCGACGCAACCATGGCAGAAGCGCGTTGTCATCGCCCCCAAAGGCCGCATGTTGCCTCCATGAGAGCGAAGACCTTTGATTTCAGGCTCAACGGCATGCGGGGGCTTCCCGTAGCGCTGGCCCTGGGCTTGATCGCCATTCTGGCGCTCGGATTGTTCGTCCTGGTGGTGATGGTGGGCGCGGCGGTGGCCGTGGTGGGGCTGGCAATTTCAGCAGGCGCGGCCTTGTACTACACCCTGCGGCGGAAGCTGGCGGGCGCGGCGGTGCGGTTCGAATCGCCGGAAGTTGCCACTTCATCGACCACCCTCACCGAGGTGCGTGAGATCGAGGTGGAAGTGCTGCCTGGGAAGGAACGCTGAGCCGCCCAGAATCCGTTGGTGGCACTGATTATCAGTGACAAAAAGCGCCCGTTGCCTCATGCCTTTGCGATGACATTTTTTGTTTCCCTCATGCGCACTTTGTCAGGCGTGCTCGCGCTCACCTTGCCGTGGCTGAACGTCAGTTGCAGCACGCAGAATGAACCGGATGAGCTGGTGGCCGCCGGTTTGAATGGCTACTGGGCTGGCAACACGATGCAGGGGGCACCCAAAATCGTGATTGATCTGACCCAGCAGCGGCTGCGCTATTTCAAAGGGGACAGCCTCGTCGGGGTGGCGCGGATTTCCTCCGGTCGTGAGAGCCATGCGACCCGACCGGGACAATTCCGCATCCTGGACAAGGACCGCGACCTCCGTTCCTCGCTCTATGGTGCCTTTGTGACTGGCACTGGCGACGTGGTGAAGGCTGATGTGGATTCGCGGCGTGATGCCTGCCCGCCTGGGGCGCGGTTTGAAGGCGCGGACATGCCCTACTTCATGCGCATCGTCGGTGGAATCGGCATGCATGCCGGCTACCTGCCAGGGTATCCCTCCTCTCACGGCTGCATCCGCCTGCCGAAACGCATGGCGGAACTGTTTTTTGAAGCGACCCCCACAGGGGCACCAGTGGAAATCATTGGGCAGGCGACAGCTCCCACCCTGCCTGATACGGCACCCATCGTAGCCCCCAAACCAACGAAGCCAGCACGCGACCAGCGCAAGGACATCGCCCAGCAGGAGTCGCCGGAACACCGTAGCTTTTTCCGGCGTCTCTTGCCCGAACGGAATGCCGCCACGCCACCCGAACCCCAACCTGTTCTTCAGCTAGCTGCTATGAAACCAGCCACGCCGTCTGCCACCAAACCAGCGCCACTGCACCCGCCGACCAAAACAAAACCCGCAGAGCCAGCAGATCAGCCCAGCTTTTTTCAGCGCCTCTTCTCTGGCCAAAAATCCGCAACAGCGCCGCCGAGCAAGCCATCCGCCACACGCCCGCAGGCCAAACCCGTGCCAAAGAGCAGCGGGAGCCCGCCCAAGCCGTCGTCCTTCAAATGGAACAGCAAACCCCCGCCTGGCATGACGCGCTATCTGTGACTGTTGGTCTCAGGGGAAGAGCGGTCATTCCATCCGCGTATTGCTGGCGTCTAATCCATTCCACACGCCACACCGCATGAACCACTCCTCCTCCATCACCCGTCGTCAGATGCTCGGAACCGCAACTGCGGCAGCGGGCAGTTTCTTCTTGCCGGAATCCTTGCCGCTGCATGCCGCACTGACCGACATCGCTGAAACGGAGCACTTCTGGTATCGGCAGGCACCCGCGGGGCCGTACATTGATTCGCAGCGAGACCACAAGGCTTTCGGCTTCGGCGATGGGAAGATTCACGTGTCTGAGGACAATGGCAAGACCTGGGCACACAGCGCGGCCTTTGCCGAGGCGGGAAACATCACCTGGAGCTGTTTCCTCAAAAACGGCAACATCCTCTTCGCCACGCGTGAAAAACTGTTTCTGAGCACCGACAATCTCAAGACGCACCGGGCCATCACGGTGAAAAATCGCGATGGCAGCGATTACCTCCCGCACACACCGGTGAGTGCGGACCATCCCGGCTGGTACTTCCATTCGCTCGACGGTGAGCACACCTTTGAGGTGAACGGCCAGGAGATGCTGGTGTGGGGCAATTACTGCAACGTGATGGGCGGATCGGTGCCGGTGAACATTTATTATTCCACCGACAGCGGCCAGACCGTGAAGGTCGCTTATTCATTCGGCCAGAATCCCAAGTTTCAGCAAAAGGGAGCCGCGCCGGAGGCACCGCTGCTGGGTGATGCGAAGAATCCCGTCATCGCCCGTCACGTCCATAATGTGACCTACAATCCCGGCGAGAACGCCTTCTACGCCTGCACCGGCGACATCGACCGCGGCCATGGCAAGGAATGCCACTGGCTGCGCGGCACCTATGACGCGCAGGCCGATGCGTGGGACTGGCAGGTGATCATCTCGGTGGACTCCAACTCGCGCTTCAAATGCGGCGGCATCAACTTCGTTGGCGGTAAGCTCTACTGGATCGCGGACGCGAACGGGCCCGCGCTCGCCAATAGGTATGATCGCGGCATCTTTGTCTGTGATCCGGCGGACATCACCGACAAGTCGAAGCACGCGCTGCTGTTCAACCCCATGTTTGAATCTGCGAACATGCTGGTGCAGGACGGCGTGATGCTGGCCTCGCACTGCGCGCCGGCCTCCACCTATGCCTGCGGCTTCATCTACTCGCCCGACATGGGCAAGACTTGGGCGCAATACGACCTCAAAGAATTCGGCCCGCGCTCCGGCTGCCGCATTCACAAGAAGAACAGCGACGGCTGGTTCCGCGTCGATCTGCGCAAGGGCTGGATCGAGCGCGCAGAGGTGATTTACATCAAGCCGAAGGCGTAAACTGCCAAACGCGCGAGCAGGCAGAGCCAACAACAGATGGTCTGCCCGCGTCGTCAGGTTTGGTGATGTCCCACCGATTCCTTCAATCGGTGGTGGGAGGACGGCCATGCGAAGATCGGGAGCCACACGCGGCCAAAGAAAAAGGGTGTTTATTCAGGTGGTCCGTGGAAGCCTGAAGGGCTTCTGGAATACAGCCCAGGGATGAGCGAGGCACGAGCGATTCCCTGAGTGTACGGCCGCAGCAAGGGGAAGCAAACCCAGAATGGCGGCGGAGCGCCAGCGCCGCCAGCAGCGTCTGGGAGCGGTGCTGCTGGCAAGGCGTGCGTTCCAGCGTGGGACGTGGGTTTGTACGGGTGTGCTTCGCACCCTGTCCCAGGGAATCGCTCGCCAAGCCTCGCTCATCCCTGGGCTATAAGACGGCAGCCTTGCAGGCTTCAATCCCCTCCTGAATCGTTACGAAAAAGGGACGCCTTGCGGCGTCACTTCGTGGTTGATTCTGCTGTGAGGCTTCGATCGCGGCTTACTGGCCGCCGGGACGCCATTCTTCGGTGGCGAACTTGAAGGCCTGCTCCAGACCGACGAGGTCGGTGCTGGGGCGGAGGGCTTCGAAAGCAGCGCTTTCCTTCTGAATTTCGGCTTCGCTGTAGTTCATGGCTTTCACGGAGAGGCCGATGCGGCGCTCCACCTTGTCCACCTTGATGACGCGGGCTTCGACTTCGTCGCCGACATTGAGCTTGTCCTTGACCTTCTCGATGCGCTCCTCGCAGATCTGCGAGATATGCACGAGGCCGTCGATGTCGTCTTCGAGTTCGACGAAGGCACCAAAGCTGGCGATCTTCGCCACGCGGCCCTTCACGACGTCGCCCACCTTGAAGCGGGTGTCGATGATAGACCATGGGTCGGTGTCGAGCTGCTTCATGCCGAGGCTGATGCGCTGGTTGGCCTTGTCGATGCCGAGCACGACGGCGTCCACTTCCTGGCCCTTCTTGAGGAGCTCGGATGGGTGGTTGATCTTGCGGGTCCAACTGAGGTCGGACACGTGGATCATGCCGTCGATGCCTTCTTCCAGCTCCACAAACGCGCCGTAGGCGGTGAGGTTGCGGACGGGGCGCTTCATCTGCGTGCCGATCGGGTAACGCGCGTCGATGTCGTCCCAAGGATTGGTGTCGAGCTGACGCACGCCGAGGCTGATCTTGCGCTCTTCCTTGTTGATGCCAAGAACGACAGCGTCGATCTCCTGGCCCACGGTGAGAACGTCGGAAGGACGGGCGATGCGCTTC
>JBDNIB010000726.1:0-3421 GCA_041688535.1 Prosthecobacter sp. | reverse complement strand
TTTCACGAAATCATTCGTGCTACTTCGCGGCGTCCCTGGTCACATCAAGACACGCGAGGAAAGAGAATATGACTCTACCATGATGATGGTGATGACCTCGCCCATTGAGCGCAAACTCAGCCAGGACAAGCACGAGCTTGGCCGCTGGGCAGTCTGGAAAACGTTCCGAGGACAGATCGTTACTCGATGGCATCCAGAGCAAGAGATCACCTCCTTCAGCACATGGCCCGAGGTTCAATCAGCAGTTAGTGAGCACATCAAAGCCGTTGGCAGAACGGACGAATCTTCTCAATCACGTGCGCCAATGCAGACAGCGAAGGCGCAGCCACCAGCACCAAACAAGCCACCAGAAGCCACGCCTACAGCTACAACACTTAGCGAGGAACCGACCTCATCAACGCCGTGGAGTGTGATTGTGGCCTTGATTGTGGCGGCAAGTGGCCTGCTGTGGTTGCTGCTCAAGCGGCGTTCGTGACGGGAAAATGACGTCAGTGTGCAACTACATGACAGAATAGAGCCGCTTCAAGCCCAATCAACGTGCAACGCAGGCGAATCGGGAATCCGAAACGATGAAAGTGATGGCAACCACCACGCGACGCAGATGCAGGACCTCATCGGCAAGGTGGATGGACTGATCAACGCGCGGCGGCACTGAGCCTGAGTTTTGAGGTTTCTCACCGCGAGGGATTGGCACGCCGCAGAAGTCGAGGACAGCGATACCGCTGCATCTTCGTCACCGCGTTCTTTGTCAGGGACGGCTGGAGTTCGAGCGAATCTGCACCACCTCAGAGAGCTGTGCTTTCATGGCCGCTCAGCGCGGGAGCATGTTCTCGCAGTCTTTGGTTCTGGCATGGAATTGGCATTAATCCCGCGATCCCGGCGTGATCTTCAACTCCACGGCTTTGCCTTCACGCTGCACGGTGATGCCTGTTTCCTTGCCGATCTTCAAATCGCCCATGACATAGGTATAGTCGTAGATGTTGGTGATCTCTTTGCCGCCGAGCTTGATGATGACGTCACCGGCTTTGACGCCTGCTTTGGCAGCGGGACCGATGGGGGAGACGCCGCTGAGCTTGACGCCTTTGATGTCGCCCTGGGCGTAGTCGGGGATGGTGCCGAGATAGGCGCGCAGGCCGGTGCGCACGCCCGAGTTTTTGGGAGCCTCCATGGTGACATAATCGGGCGCGGCGTCAGCAGTGGCGATGCCGCGCGCGATGAGGCCCATGAGCTTGGTGATCTTCGCCGCGTTGACGTAGTCGATCTTGTCTGCGGTGTCGCTCGGCATGTGGTAGTCGGCGTGCGAGCCGGTGAAGGCGTTCAGCGTGGGGATGCCCTTCAAATAAAATGCGGTGCTGTCGGTTGGCAGGTGGGCGTCGTTCTGCGTGGTGATGGGCAGGCCGATGGGTGCGTTGCGCTGCTCGATCTCCTTCGCCCACAGCGAGCTGCTGCCGAGGCCCTGGAGCACGAGCGTCTTCTGAAAGCGGCCGATCATGTCCATGTTCAGGCAGGCGGCGAACATGCCGGTGAGCTTCGCGTTGGCATCGCCCTTGATCATCTTGGCGTAGGCTTCGACGAAGTGATTGCTGCCGAGCAGGCCGAGCTCCTCACCGCTCCATGCGGCGAAGATGATGTCGCGCTTGAGCGTGAGCTTGCCCTGTTTCTTCAAATCGGCCAGCCACTGGGCGATTTCGAGCACCCCGGCGACGCCGCTGGCATTGTCATCGGCACCGTGGTGGATTTTATTCAGCTCGTCGCCCTTTGCGCGGGAGTTGGAGCCGCCACTGCTGCCGAGGTGATCGATGTGTGCGCCGACAATGAGCGGCGCGACGTGTGGATCGGGTTTGTCGCCATAGGGCAGCACCGCGAGCACGTTGCGGCCTTTTTTCTTCTCCTGCTGGATGACGATCTTCGCGCTGAGCGTGAGGCCGGTGCAGTCGATGCCGCCCATGAGGTCGCCAGTGTCGAGTTTGTCCTGGAGGGCCTTCAATTTCTTGCCCGCACTGGCGAGCAGTTTGTCGCCAAGCGCATCGGTGATGCTGATGGCGGCGATGCCGGAACTGGCGAGCGAGGCATCAAACGAAAGCGGCGCGAGCTGCTGCACGACTTTGGAATTCGGCCCGCTGACGACGATCAAGCCGCGTGCGCCCTTCTGCCGTGCCGTGAGCGCCTTGTAACGCAGGCTGGCGAAGCGGTTCAGCTCATTGCGCCGCTCCTGTGTCACGCCCTCCGGCATGTAGCGGAACACCAGCACCCATTTGTCCTTCACGTCGAGATGCGCGTAGCTGCTGTAGGCTTCGATTTTCTTGCCATCGCTGCCGGTGGCTTCTTCGGGCGTTTCGATGCCGTAACCGGCGAAAACGATGCCTGCGGGAGCCACATCGCCGTTTTGCGAGAAGGAGAGCGGTTTCCAGTCCACATCGACCTTCAGGTTCTCTTTTTGCAGCGTCAAAGCGTTGCCCTCTCCGAGCGCGACACCGGCGGTGAAGTCGAAGTTGTCGAAGTAGGTGTCGTCATCGCCAAAGGGCGCGAGGCCGATCTGCTGCGCGACATCGGCGAAGTACTGCGTAGCAAGCTTTTCGCTTTCCGTGCCGGTACGGCGACCACCGAGTTCGTCACTGGCGAGATAGGTGATGTGCTGCCGGATGTCGGCGTCACGGATGTCAGCGTCGGTAAGCGCGAAATCGGGTTCGGAAGTTTTGGCGGCGACCGTGGTGGGCTCACCCTTCAGATCGAGTGCCTCAATCGCATGATCATGATTCCAGTCCGCGATGTAAATCTGCGAGGCACCACCGGACCCACGACCGCTGGTCCAGGACAGCTTCTTGCCATCCGGCGAAAAGACCGGCAGGCCGTCGAAACCGTCCGTGGTGGTCACACGCACCGGGTCGTGCTTGCCTGCCGCATCGACGAGGTAGAGTTCGAAGTTGGCGAAGCCCTGTAAATTCGTCGTGAAGATCAGATATTCGCCACTGGGATGGAAATACGGAGCCCAGCTCATCGCGCCGAGCTTCGTGATCGGCTTCTGGTCACTGCCGTCCACGTTCATCGTCCAAACCTCAGCAACATCGCCCTTTGGCGTGAAGCGACGCCAGCAGATGCGCCTGCCATCGGCACTGAAGAACGGGCCGCCGTCGTAGCCTGGCACATCGCTGAGGCGCTTCACGTTCGAGCCATCGGCATCGGCGGTGTAGATCTCCATGAAGTACTGCTTATCGATCTTCAGGCGCTCCTCGTCCTCCTTACTCAGCTTCGTCTCATAGGCTTGGCGATTGCTGGCGAAGACGATTTGCTTGCCATCCGGCGACCAGCCGCCCTCGGCATCGTAGCCGCGGGTGTGCGTGAGGTTCTTGAGTGACTTGTCCGTGAGCGAGTACTCCCAGATGTCGTAATGCTCATCGTAGTCCCAGGAGTAGCGGCGCAC
>JBDNIB010000725.1:0-7637 GCA_041688535.1 Prosthecobacter sp. | reverse complement strand
TGGCCGCGCTCGTTGTAATTGAAGTAGAACTCGCTGCTGTCGGCCGCCCAACGGTAATCGAATTTTTCGCCGTTGATGAAGGGATTGGGAAACAGATCGCTGTTCACGCGGGTCCATTCGCAGCCGCTGTCGTTGACGCGGAAAACGACTGGGAAGGGCTTCGGCAGTGGATCGCCCGGCTTGGGATAGGCGAAGTCGCGCAGTTTGGGCTGGAGCTGGCCCTTCGGCGTTGATTCGATGAAGCCGACTTTGCGCACCGGGATCGGTGGCGAACTGCTGATGACAAACGCGCTCGAATCCGGCGACCAGACGGGTTTGCCTTGAAACGGAGCCTTGGTGGCGGCTGCCACCTTCAATCTCGCGACTTTGTCCGCCTTGATGTTACGCAGGAGCACAAACTCTTGCGCGATCATGACCGACCACTTGCCATCGGGCGACTTCACACCGCGTTCCGATTTTTCGAGCTCTTTTTTGGCTTTCGAGATGCCTTTGCCGTCGATGACGAGGGTTTGAATCGTGGGGCCTGCTTCGATCACCGCGAGGTGCTCGCCAGTGGCACTGGTGATGAGCCAGACATGGCCTTCGAAGGTTTGCTGCTCGCGTTCGCTGCCAGCGCGAATGCGGCCGTAACTCGCATGCTCGCCCTGCTGGTTGATCCAGAAGAGTTCGACATCGGCGTCGAGCTTGTTGATAAACTTGAGGCCGGACTCCTCGCCGGTGCGCACCGTTCTCCTCAACTCGACTTTGGTCGCGGATGACTTCAACGCCTCTGCTTCTGGCAGACTGAGTGATTTCAAATCGGGTGCCGTCTTGCGCTTGCCGGTCGTCGTTTCAATCAGCACAAACTCATGCGTCTTGGGTCCGGTTTGGACGCGATACCAAAACGACTGCTCGTCCGGCAGCCAGGTGGGCTTGATGCGATCGCGGAAGACGAGGTTTTCAGTGCGCTTGGGCAGGGTGAGTGCTTGATCAATGTCTGCCGCCTGAGTTTGAAGGTAAAAAAATGGCAGGCAAAAAAATGGACTGATGGTTTGGAGAATATTTTTGCCCGTCATGTTTTTGCCTTATTGGATTCCGAACTGAAAAGGATCTTTGGGATCGAGAATGAGTGTCGTTTCCGCCGTGATGAAAGCGGTGCCTGAGATGGTGGGAATGATGCCGCCCTCCGCCGATTCATAACGGCCTTCAAACACGCTGCCAATGATGCTTTCCTGCCGCCAGATTTCACCGGGGAAGAGTTTACCATCGGCGGCGAGGCAGGCGAGCTTCGCGCTGGTGCCGGTGCCGCAGGGCGAGCGATCGTATTCGCCACCAGGGCAGAGCACGAAATTGCGACTGTGATTGGCAGGATCATGGGGCGGGCCAAAAAGCTCGACGTGATCAACTTCAGGATAACCTGCGGCATGCACGGCCTCACGTATCGCCAGACTGGCATGGGTGAGCTGCGGGATGTTTTCACGGGTGAGTTCGAATCCATGATCGGCGACGAGGAAGAACCAGTTGCCTCCCCACGCGACATCTCCGGTGACATCACCAACACTCACGCCAGCCGCCAGACGGTAGGACAACACATTGCGCACGCTGACGCGTTCATCGTCGTGCAGCGTCGCGATGACGACACCGACGGGCGTTTCAATGCGATGCTCGCCTGCGGTGATGCGGCCGAGATGCTTCAAGGTGATGATGACGCCGATCATGCCATGTCCGCACATGCCTAGCAGGCCGACGTTGTTGAAGAACGTCACGCGTGTCACGCAATCAGGCTGCGTCGGCTCTTCCAGTAACGCCCCGACGATGACCTCATGACCGCGTGGCTCGCAGATGATCGCACGGCGGTAGGTTTCAAGTTCCGCCGCAGTGATGCCGCCGAGCACGATGCGTGTTGGTTCGCCGCCAGTGTGGGAGTCAATGATCGGGATGCGGGTCATGGCGCTGGAATGATGGCCTTGGCGGTGCGGTCACCGACTTGAAAATGGCCGAGTGGTTGTTGGGAGTCATCACGGATCAGCCACACGGCGCCGGGACGTGTCTGTTGGCGCTGTTCGGTCTTGGGCTTGATTTGACCGTAGGATTTGGCGTTGCCCTGCGGATCCATCCAGCAGAGTTCCACTGGTTTGACGGTTTGATTGATGAAGACGATCTCGAAGGTGGTGCCGTCGGGTTTGGAGGCGGGAACGGGATTGCTGGAGACTCGCCCGAGCATGGCGTCGGCAAAATGGATGGACGCGAGATAAGCCTGCACGCCTTGCTTCCACTGGTTTTGTTTTTGAATGTGCTCGAAGTATTGTTTCGGCACGAACCACGGCTCGTGCGGGCGATAAATGTCGCAGGCGAGAAAGAACGCCTTGTCGTGTTCGCGCTGAAGTTGTTCGCCAATCCATTTCGTCACTAACCAATCGCCGCCGAATTGTTCAGCGGTCACATCGAGCGCGGCCCAGTCGGTTTCCACATACTGCCACGGACCACTGACCGGCAGGCTCACCGGGCGTTGTTTGGGATAAAAGATGAATGGAAACGGATCCTCTTTGTCCTTCGCCGGGAAGTAGTCGTCCCACGACGGCGCATCAATGAAATAGTGCAGCAGCTTGCCGGAACCAGCGGACCAGTAGCCGTGACGGGAGAAATACTTCGGCAACAACTCCGCGTCCGGCAGCACTTCGCGCATCTTTTGCCGGTTGTCGTAGAGGCCAGAGCGATGAGGTGGAATGCCGGTGAAGATCGCGGTGCGCGACGGATTGCACGACGGCGCGGCGCAGTAGGCATTGGTGAAGAGCATGCTCTGCTTGGCCAGACGTTCGAAGTGCGGCGTTTTCGTCTGCGGATGACCGCCGAGCGGGCTGATCCAATCGTTGAGATCATCGACGGCGATGAAGAGCACTTTGGGCCGATCCGCTGCCTGCATTTGCGCAACCAACAACAGAACGGCAATGAAAGTGCCGAGCATCCTCATCAGGCGATCTCCACGACGGGTTTCGCCAGCACGTCCATCTTCGGCGTGATGCCGAGTCCGGGTGCGGTGGAGGCGGCCATGCGGCCATTCACGCGCTGCGGTGCGCCGTGGGCGGTGCTGACGGTGACGTAGCTGTTGAAGTCGGTGCTGGTGAAGCGGAACTCCTCCGGCGTGCTGTGCGCGAGGTGCGCGATGGCCGCCGTGGCGATGTCCCCGCCCCACGAATCCTCTAGCGTCATGCCGATGCCCATGCTGACGCAGAGATCGCGCGCCTGTTTGATCTTGGTGAGCCCGCCGAGCTTGCTGATCTTCAAATTGACCACGTCCATTGCCAGATCGGCCTTGGCCCGCAGCAGGATGTTTAGATCGTCGATGTTTTCATCGAGCACGAAGGGATGCGGCGTCTGGCGGCGCACGACGAGACACTCTTCATATGTCAGACACGGCTGCTCGATGTAAACGTCCACCTCGCGCACGGCTTTGGCCACGCGCACGGCCTCGTGCTGCACCCAGCCGGTGTTGGCGTCGGCGATGAGGCGGTCGCCGGGCTGCAGTTTCTCGGCGACGGAAAAGATGCGCGCGATATCGACATCAGGATCGCCGCCGACCTTGAGTTGGAAGCGGCGATAGCCTTCTGCGCGATAGCACGCGACCTTCGCGGCCATTTCATCCGGCGACTCCTGCGAAATGGCGCGGTAGAGCGTCACGTCGTCGCCATAGCGACCGCCGAGCAGTTCGCACACGGGCATGCCGCACGCCTGACCGAGGATGTCCCAGCAGGCGATGTCAATGCCGCTTTTCACATACGGATGTCCTTTGAGCGACGCGTCCATGAGACGATTGAGCTTCATCAACTGGCGCGGGTCTTCGCCGATGAGATGCGGGCCGAGCTCGCGGATGCCGGCACGCACACCATCCGCATACGCAGGTAGATAAAACGGCCCAAGCGGACAAACTTCGCCGTGTCCGACGAGACCGGTGTCCGTCTCGACACGGACGATCGTGCTGTCAAAAACGGTGACGGATTTACCACCACTCCACTTGTAGGTGGTCTCGTGCAGCGGGAGTTCGACGCGGTAGGCGAGGATGCGGGTGATTTTCATTTGGACTGTCGTTTGAGGAGAGTTTCAGCAAAAGCGGCCCCCATGCGGGCGAAGGTCTTGGCGCAGCCGAGGTAGTGATAACCGGCGTTGGACGCGCCGCGCTGAAGCCGGGCCGCTTCCTGAGGGGAGATGAGATCGGTTTCGAATTTTTTCAGGAACTCCTTCTGCTGTGCGTCGGTCATCGTGCCGTCTTTGTTCGCGTGATTCTTGTTCTTGGTCTTCAGCAGGTAGGCCATCTGCTTCACCTCTTCGCGCTTCTCTTGGATGGCGGCGAGCGGTTCATCCCAGAAGTCGGCAGTGCGCACGGTGGCGACGTTGCCTGCGAACTCGGGCAGGCTTGCGGGAGCAGCCATGGCCTCGCGGAACTGTAGATTGTCCGCGTTCGCTTTGCTGCCGCTCACGCCCATGACGCCGATGACAAACGGCAGTTTCGGCACCTGGAGATCTTTGCGCACATCGCGGATGAAATCGGCCATCCACTCGCTGTATTTGGCGAAACGGTTGTCCTTGCTGTCCTTCGGGAGAACCGGATACACGTCGCGATTCACCATGTCGTTGAAGCCCTGGAACCAGATGAGCCCGGCGATCTCATAACCCTGCGCGGCGTCATACTCGGCGCAGACGCGATTTGGGTCAGCGACCACCTTCTTCACATGGTCGATCATGAGCCGGTAGTAGTGGCCTGACTTCGCCTCGGGATTGCGATCCTTCTCGATGTCCTGCGCGGAGCGGGGGAACACCCCGGCGCTTGGCGAACGATAGTCATAGTAGAGCGACTTGCCGCCCCACGCGGTCTTGATGATGAGCACCGGCTCGTCAAAGGCTGCGTCCATGGCAATGCCAAAGGTGAACTCGGGACCGATCTTGCCGCCATCTTCCGCCGGGTTCCGCCGCGAGCCATAACCGGCGGTTAGTTTTCCGAAACCTTCGCCGTTGTTGTCGCCGCTGCCCGTCAGGTAGGAAATCCAAGCGTGATCGCACACGCGCGGTTTGCCGTCGGCTCCGCGCATCTGCTTCAACAGCGGCGCAGTGGCGGGATCATCACCGATGTAGTCGAAGGTCTCGATCTTCGCGTGGCCTTCCATGTTGGACTGGCCTGCGAGGATGAAGACCTTGAGCGGCTTCGCGTGAAGTTGGGCGGCTAAAACGATTGTGGTGATCAGTGCGAGTGCGGTTTTCATCGTGTTGCGAGTTGGTGAATCAGAGAACGGCTTCAAGCGATGATTTTCCATCCTAATGGGAACCCTGTCTTGTGCGGTTTTGTTGTCACCTGCGGCAAAGGCTGCACAGCCCAGAGGGCTGCACCACACTAGGGACTAGGGGAATCCAGCGGCACCTTTGGCCCGCTTGGCATCTTCCCATGCCTGCTTCTCCTTGGCGAACTTCTCCTGCAGACGGGTGATCGTGGCTTCGGCTTCCTTGATGCGGCGTTCGGTATCGTTGAGCTCCAGTTCCTTCATGAGCTGGGCGCGGGCCTGCCTTGCCGCATCCGTGGCGGACACGCCGGGCGGGGTGGAAAACTTCAGTGGCGTCTCTTCCAGCAGCCAGTCATCACTGCGCTGCGCGGGGAGGATGACTTGGCGGTTGTTGGTGATGTTCGCCATCGGGTTGCGTGCCCATGCATAGCGGTAGTGCGCCGGCTCTGGCACAAAGGGACTGCTCAGCACGAGGATGTTTTTGATGGTTTTGCTGCTGTTGTCCTTGCCGACCTCGGTGAGCCAGCGGACCTCGGCGGGATAGAATCGCCGGTCGTTGCCAGCGATGGCAAAGCCGTTCATCTCCGGCTCGCTGTCGTCCTTCATGGTCACGTCGGTGCTCATGGTCAGTCGGAGTGTGTGATCGACGGCCTTCACCTCCTTGATCGTCGGTGGCAGCCAGAAGTCGTCGGCTCCATTGCCTTTGAATGCGCCGTATTGCGTGGCCAGCGCCCACTTGGCGGCGCGTTCGCCGACGGGGATTTTGATCTGCGGATGATACCAGCTCTTGCGCAGATCGAAGCTGCTGGCGAAACCGATGTTCTTGTCACCAGCCTCGCGGAAGTCGCGAAAGGTCTGGTATTGCGCCTCGCGGATGTAGGGGCCGGCGTCGTTCATCGACTTGAGGAAGTTATCCCGCGTCTGCGGCTCACCCGCCGTGCAGAGCGAGAGGATGCAGAACGGCATTTGCGGTGCGTCGAACGCTGCACGCCACGCAGTGATCATCTTACCAAACACCTGGTAATACATGCGCGCTCCAGCGAAGCTATTGAAGCAGATGTTGAATCCTTGATGGAAGACCGACCCTTTCACTGCGAGGCCTGTGAGTGGCTTGATCACACTCGCATAGCAGCGGCCTGGGCGGTTCATATCGGCGAAAGGTCCGGGCTGCAAATCGGATGGCGCGGGCTTGCCACTGGGTTTCCTCTTTTCGTTATTGGTGTAGCGCTCGATCCGGCTCTTGAGGTTGGCTTGCGGATCGTAATTTGCGATCTTTTCAGCCCACTCTTTCAGCAACTCTTGCGTCTCTTTGCCTTCGATTTTCCGCAGCACATCCTCGGGTGTCCAAGTCTCCACCGTGGTGCCACCGATGGACGCGTCGATCAATCCGATGGGCACCTGACTGGCCATGAAGAGGCGACGACCAAAGGTATAACCAATCGCTGAGAACTCCTTGACCGATGCCGGCGAACACTCCTCCCAATCGCCCTTCCTGAAGTGCTGGTTAAAAAAATCGCTCCACTCGTGAAGGCGCTCGAAGCTGGCCACGGAATCGAAACCTTTGCCTTGCGGCATGGTGAGCAATCGGATCAGCGGAAAATTTGCCGAGACCACTTCCAACTCCCCGTCATCCACCTTGGTGATGGAGAACTCCATGTTGCTCTGCCCACCGAGCACCCAGACATCACCCACCAGGATGTTCTCCAGCTTCAGCGTGTCTGACTTGCCCGCGATGGTCATCGTCTGCGGTGCGCTGTTCGCAGGCATGGCGGTGAGGCTCATACGCCATGACCGATCCGCCGCAGCCGTGGTGCTGATTTGTTGCCCAACAAAAGACACCGTGACCTGTTCCCCCGCCGTAGCCCAGCCCCAGACGCTGAGCGGCTTGTCACGCTGAAGCACCATGTTGGCCTGAAACAAATTGCTCACGCAAAGCCCGGCGCGAATGGCGGGAACCTCGACCACGTCCTGCCTCGGCATGGTCTTGGGAGCTTCAGCGGCAAGGAGTCCGCTGAGGGGGAGCAGAACTAGGGCAAGCAGAGATTGGGTGTTCATGGTTACTTGGTGATGCTGATCAGCCCCGGCACGAGCCAGATGTTGCGAAAGGCCACAGGGTTGCCGTGTTCCTGGAGAAACAGCGGTCCCTCGGGGCCATCCAAAGGCGTGGATAGTGGCGCGGAAGTCGTAAAGTCCTTGGCGAGTTCCACGTTCTCGTGAATGAGCACTCCATTCAGTCGGACCGTGATCCGGGGCCAGGCCAGTCGTTTGCCGGAGTCATCGAATCTCGCGGCGGTGAACTCGACATCGTAGGTCTGCCAAGTGAGCGGCGGTAGGCACATGTTGAGCCGGGGTTGTGAGATCGAGTAGAGGCCGCCGCATTCGTTATCT
>JBDNIB010000724.1:0-2339 GCA_041688535.1 Prosthecobacter sp. | reverse complement strand
CCGCCGGAACCAAACAAGAAGCTCCGCTGGACACCAGCAAACTCGCCCGCTAAACGGAGCGTCATGTCTTCATCAGGCGGCAAGCTTTTCATCACCGGTCATCAGGGTCTCGTCGGTCGCGCACTCATGCGTCATTACGCTGACAAAAACGCCTGGCAAATCATCACCCGCACGCGGGCGGAGCTCGACCTGCGCGACCAGCACGCCACGGACGTTTTCTTTGCCGCTGAAAAACCCGACCAAGTCATCCTCGCCGCCGCCACTGTCGGCGGCATCAAGGCCAGCTACACCCACCCGGTCGATTTCCTGCTGAACAACCTGCAAATTCAAAACAGCGTCCTGTCTGCGGCGCATCGCTTCGATGTCAAAAAGCTGCTCTTTCTTGGCAGCACCTGCATCTACCCCAAAGTGGTCGAGATGCCCATCCGCGAGGACAGCCTGCTCACCGGGCCGATGGAGGAAACCAACGCGCCCTACGGCATCGCCAAAATCGCCGGTATCAAGCTCTGCCAAGGCTACCGGCACCAGCATGGCCGCGATTTCATCTGCGGCATGCCGGCCAATCTCTACGGCCCCTTCGACAACTTCGATCCTGAGCACTCGCATGTGCTGCCATCACTCATTCGCCGCTTTCACGAGGCCAAACTGCAAAACGCGCCGCATGTCACCCTCTGGGGCAGCGGCAACCCCAAGCGCGAATTCCTCTTCGTCGATGATCTGGCCTCCGCCTGCGACTTCCTATTGGAGAACTACAGCAGCCCCGACATCATCAACATCGGCTGCGGCTGGGAGATCAGCATTCGCGAAGCCGCCGAGATCATCCGCGAGATCGTCGGTTATGAGGGTGACACCCGTTGGGACACGACACAGCCCGATGGCAACCCTCGCCGCCTGCTCAATGTCAGCCGCATGGAGCAGCTCGGCTGGAAGGCCACGATGGATTTCCGCGAAGGCGTCGCCAAAACCTATCAATGGTTCCTGGACAACCGCGCCACGGCAAGAGTCTGACCTCGAACGAGAACTCCGGCTGGACACGCCACCGCATCAATGCCAATTGAGCCAATGGCAGCACAAGCTTTCCGACCCGTCCTCATCACCCGCAACACCTGCCGCGTCTGCGGTTCGCGCAGCCTCACACCCGTCGTCAGCCTTGGCGACCAGTTCATCGGCGGAGTTCTCGCCAGTGAAGACGGCAGCGCGCTCATCAAACGCAAAGTCCCACTTGATCTCGTGCGCTGTGACCCCTCGCAGGATGAAAATGCCTGCGGCCTCGTGCAGATGCGCCATTCCGTGCCACCGAAGGTGCTGTATCATCGCTACTACTACGAGTCCGGCATCAATCAGTCCATGATCGACAACCTCACGGGCATCAGCAAGCTCGTGGAGCAAACCGTCACCCTCCGCGCCAACGACATCGTGCTCGACATCGGTTGCAACGACGGCACGCTGCTTTCCAGCTATCAAACACAGGGTCTGCGCCACATCGGCATTGATCCTTCCGACGTGGCGCTCAAAGCTCGCGCCAAAGGCTTCCAAGTCGTGAACGACTTCTTCACCGCCCGCGCCTTCCGCAGCGCCCACGCCACGGAAAAAGCCCGCGCCGTCACCAGCATCTCCATGTTTTACGACTTGGAGAACCCGCACGCCTTCGTGCAGGACATCGCCGACGTGCTCGCCACCGACGGCATCTGGATTCTCGAGCAGAGCTACCTCCCAGCGATGCTCGACATCAACAGCTTCGACACCATCTGTCACGAGCACCTTGAATACTACTCGCTCGCCGTGTTGGAGCGCCTGTTTGGCGACCACGGCCTCGAAGTGATCGACGTGCATCTCAATGACGTGAACGGCGGCAGCTTCCGCCTCGTCGTCGCCCACGCCGGTCGCGTGAAACCCTCCGCCGAGGCCGCTGCCCGCGTGCAGGACCTGCGCATCCGCGAATTCGAGATGGCGCTCGATAGCGACGCGCCCTTCGCCGAGTTCCGCGCCAACATCGAGCGCATCCGCACCGATCTCACTGCCTTCCTGCGCAAGGCTAAGGCCGAAGGCAAGCTCGTCCACGGCTACGGCGCCTCCACCAAAGGCAGCACCACGCTACAGTTCTGCAACGTCACGCCCGATCTCCTTCCCGCCATCGCTGACCGCAATCCGGTCAAGTGGGGCAGCTACACCATCGGCACGCAGATCAAGATCATCTCCGAAGAGGAATCCCGCGCCGCCAAGCCCGACTACTACCTCGTCCTGCCTTGGCACTTCATGCCCGAATTCTTGAAGCGCGAGGCCGACTTCCTCACCCGTGGCGGCAAGTTCGTCGTGCCGATGCCGCAGGTGCATCTTGT
>JBDNIB010000723.1:0-1866 GCA_041688535.1 Prosthecobacter sp. | reverse complement strand
ACCAACTGCATGCAGTGCCTCAGCTTCTGCCTCTTCGATGTCTATGGCGTCAGCGACGACAACAAGATCCAGGTGCAGAACAACGACAACTGCAAGACCAACTGCCCCGCCTGCTCCCGCGTCTGCCCCGAAGTCGCCATCATGTTCCCCAAGTATCAGGCCGGACCGATCAACGGCGACGAAATCAACGAAGCCGAGGCCGGTCGCGAAAAGATCAAGGTGGACATCTCTTCCCTCCTTGGTGGCGACATCTACTCCGCGCTCAAGGACCGCAGCGCCGCCGCCAAATCCCGTTTCAGTAAGGAGCGCAGCCCTGATAAGGCGCTCGACGAGCGCAAAAAGTGCCTCACCAAGCTCGTCGGCGACGGCTTCATCCCCGCCGATGTCCTCGCCAGCCTCCCCAGCACCGAGGAGATTCTGAAAAAGGCCGTGATTGCCAAGGCGAAAGCCGCCGCCGCCCTCGCCGCGCAGTAAGCTCGGCATCCGGCAAAGCCATGGAGCGTCGACGACTCGTCGCCACTCCTTGTCCGATCTGCGGGGCGATTGAACCCAAAAAAGGGCAGCACCGTGGCGCTGCCCTTTAAGTCATTTGCATTTCCGCTGCGTGGCTACTAAACCGTGCCGAAAATGGTCTGGCCGGTGCTGCGCAGGTCGCTGCAGGCTTCCTTCATGCGGTCGCAGAGGCTCTGCTCGCCCTTCTTGAGGTAGCCGCGTGGGTCATAGGCTTTCTTGTCGCCGATCTCGCCGTCGATTTTCAGCACGCCGGAGTAGTTCTTCAGCATGTGATCGGCGATGGGCCGCGTGAAGGCATACTGCGTGTCCGTGTCGATGTTCATCTTGATGACGCCGTAGTCCAGCGTCTCGCGGAGTTCCTCGATCGGGGTACCGCTACCGCCGTGGAAGACGAGGTCCATCTCCGCTGCCGCGCCGTGCTTGGCGGTGACAGCAGCCTGGCCGTCCTTCAGGATCGTGGGCTTGAGTTTGACCGAGCCGGGCTTGTAGCTGCCATGCACGTTGCCAAAGGTGGCGGCAAACATGAAGCGGCCGATGCCGTTGAGCGTTTCATACACCGTGACCATGTCTTCCGGGGTCGTGTAGAGCTTGTCGTTGGACACACCGCTGGTGTCGTGGCCGTCTTCTTCACCACCGACCACGCCCGCTTCGATTTCGAGGATGATGTCCAGCGCCGCGCACTCTTGCAGCAGCTCTTTGGAGATCTTCATGTTCTCTTCCAGCGGCAGCTCAGAGCCGTCGAACATGTGGCTGTTGAACAGGTTGCCCTTGCCGGCTTCGCGACGTGCCTTGGTGGCGGCCAGCAGCGGCTTGAGGAACTTCTCCACGTTCTTCGGGTGGCAGTGGTCCGTGTGCAAAGCCACGAGGATGTTGTAGCGTTCCGCCAGGATGTGAACCGCCTCGGCGAGCACGATCGCACCCAGCGCCATGTCCTTGACCGCCGTACCAGAAGCAAACTCACCGCCGCCAGTGGAAACCTGGATGATCCCGTCCGACTTCGACTCCGCGAAGGCCTTCAGCGCGCCATTGATGGTCGGCAGGGAGGTGACGTTGATCGCAGGATAAGCATAACCGCCCTTCTGGGCGGCATCGAGCATGGCACGGTATTGGGCAGGAGTGGCTACGGGCATCTTTAGGGGGTGTTGGGGAGTTGAGCGACCGAGGGAAGCAAGAAACGGGCCGGGTGCAAGAAACGCTTCGTCATCCGCCTCGCTGCCACTCACGCCACGTCCTGATACAGATACTTCTGAAAGCCTTCAAACGCGGTGCCAACATCCCCGCCGAGGTCGGCCATGGCATCGGAGAGCGAGTTGTGATACTTGAGCTTGAGCAGCGGTGACAGCTTCTCCTTGT
>JBDNIB010000088.1:0-3901 GCA_041688535.1 Prosthecobacter sp. | reverse complement strand
TCGACGCCGTTGACGACGGCACGGCCATCGTAGATTTTTTTCAGCCCGTCCGTGTGCAGCAGGATGTTTCCCACAGGGCTTTCCGCCACAGCGTCCGCTGTCGTTGTGGTGGCCTGCACCATCGTGTCATCCCAGGAAAATATGGATTCCTGACCGGCTACCGCCGCTTTCGATTTTTTCTTTTTTGCGGCCATGGTCACTGCGGTGCGGAGGTCATGCCGCTGCGGCTTTTCGGCGTGGCCTCATCTCCCTGGAGAATGATGGTTTCGTTGCCGCCATGGGTGGTGAGCTTGCCCTTTTTATCAATGATCATAACACAGCCCGGCTCGGTGGATTTGTGCAGTTGATTGCCCACCTGCACCTGCGGCCACTCATAGAGCGTGGTGATGCCGGTTTTGCCGTCATGGATCAGATGCTTGCAGCGGCCGATCTGCAGCTCCCCGTCCTCGGCGACTTTTTCGACCGTGACCATCGGGCCGCGGGCGTCCGCCTTCTCGATGGGACTCTCGCCCGCAGGCTTTTTGGCGGGAGCCAGGATGTCCGCGTCTTTCCCCACGGGGTTGGCTGGTTTGGGCTTGAGCGCTCCTCCCTCCTGCTTTGCCATCCAAATTTCGAGTTCCTCACACTCGATGTACATTTGCGGATGCCTAGCTTTCACATTGCCAGTATAGATGCCATAGCCCTCATTAGCATCAAAAAAGGCGCTCTTTTGCGCGGTGATGAGAATCTGGCCCTTGGTGGCTTTGGGAGCCTCATCTAGGTTCAGCGGCTGCAGCGGCTTGGGCTGCGGCCCGACTGGCGGAGGAGGTGGTGCTTCGACCACCGGGATGGCGGGTGATGCGGCGGCTGTTTCTGGAGCGGTGGCTGGAGAAGAGGCACCTGTGGCCGCCTTCATCAGTTCCTGGGCGGCCTGGAGCGCCTTCTGGCGCATGTCGGCGGTTTCCGGAGCGGTCAGCAGTTCCTTCGCCTTGTCTTTTACCTCGTCCGGGACCTGTTTGACCACAGACTTGGCCGCATCAATGGCCTTAGCTTTCGTGCTCTCGTCCACTTTCTTTTTGCGAAAGTCCAACAGCGGGCGCGTGCCCGGTCCCTGCGCCAGCACAACCACGCTGCTGATGAGCAGGGCGGCGCCGAGGATGAGAGGCGTTTTCATGTCACTTCGAGGGTTTGGGTTCGGGGGGGAGGATTCCCTCGCCGCTGACAGCGCTCGTGTCAAAGATCACCATACGGATGTTTCCGGTCATGCGGCCCTGGTTCTTCACGGTGTCGAAGATCAGGCTGTCGCCCTCGATCTCGAAGTCGGCACGGCTCACGCGGCTGCGTTCCGTGCTGCGCAGGATGCCACCGGCCATCTGGTAAAAGGCGGTCTGCAAATCAATGCGCACATCGTTCTGCGGGTCGGCATTGAACATCTGCACGACCAGTTTCTCCGCCCACAAGCGGCCATCGTCGATCCGGCGCACCACGGCGGCGGTGATGAGCGAGGTGCGGCGGCCCAACTCGTCGAAGGAGGGGATCACCGCGCCTTTGCTCTCGGCACCCAAGGGCACCATTTGCATGAAATTACCCAGACCGGAATCTGCGGGCGCTGGCTGCTGGGCACTGGCGAACATGACCAGCCCTGCCACCACGCCGAGCACGGTGGAAGACGCCAGCCTGCGGCGGCGAAGCTGCTCAAGTGATGTCACGAACCAGGGCATGAATTTGCCGGAGTTTTTCCACCACTTCCGCGATCTGCGAAAGCGGGATTTGATTGGGACCGTCGGAAAATGCTTTGGCCGGATCAGGATGCGTCTCCATGAACACCGCGTCACAACCCGTCGCCACTGCTGCACGCGCCAAAACGGGGGCCAACTTGCCATCGCCACCCGTGGTGGTGCCCTGGCCGCCGGGACGCGGCACGCTGTGCGTCGCGTCCATCACCACGCGGTAGCCCAGCTCACGCATCCAGTAGAGGGAACGCATGTCGGCCACGAGGTTGTTATAGCCAAAGGTCGTGCCACGCTCAGTGAACATGAAATTCTCGCAGCCGACGCTCACCAGCTTGTCGCCGATGTTTTTCACATCCCAGGGGGCGAGAAACTGGCCCTTTTTCACATTCACCGCCCGGCCGGTTTCGCCAGCGGCGACGATCAAATCCGTCTGACGGCAGAGAAAGGCGGGGATTTGCAGCAGATCGATGTGTTCTGCCGCCTGCCGTGCCTCCTCGGCAGTGTGGATGTCCGTCGTCACCGGCACACCGAGCTTTGCGCCGATCTGCGCCAGCAGCTTGCACCCCGCCTCACAGCCGAGACCACGATAGGAGGAAATGGCGCTGCGGTTGGCCTTGTCATACGAGGCTTTGAAAATCCAGCGCCAGCCGTGCTGCTGCGCCATGGCACCGAGCTTTTCCGCCACGTCCCAGATGAATTCCTCGCTCTCGATCACGCAGGGACCGAGTATCAGCACCGGCTCCGTGCCATCCATCGACACCGACCCTATTTTTACCACCGGAAGAGAGAACTTTCCCATAAAACTTGAATTTGATCCTGTGAGCGCCGCTCCAGAATCGGTTTTGAAGTTCTCCAAGCCCGTTGCGCTGCCCGCTGGTTAAAGTGTAGCGGGGAGGGCCGGGGAAAACAACGGAAGATTCAGGCGAATGCGGTTCCAGCCCTGTGGCAACACCCTCACCGCCTGCCAGGGTGGCGGACCGTGTGTCTGGAAACGCGGGCCTGCACGCCGGCCTCAGACAATGGGCCTTGCCTGATGGCCGCCCCGGCAGCCACATTGGATGTGATTTCTTTTTTGTCAGCCAATTGCAACCTGACGTCGCTTCCTGTCTGATGTCCTTCTTATCTGTGTTTATCTTGGCGCAATGACCCCGTTTTCCCGTTTCCCGGACCCGGTTTCCTCGGTTCATTATTTACTCCTGAACAAGAATTTTTCCTGCATTGTTTATCATGATCACATAAGCCTTCGATTTTGAGGAGTATACCATCGCGATAAAAAATTCAGGCTGAAATCTGACCAAATCCTCAATCAAAATGGAACCTTTTGGGAAATGTCTCTGGTATTTCACATGTTCTATCGCGTTTGCCCAGGAATCTGGAACAGAATAACCACGCTGATCAGCGACGAGGTTTCGCTCAACAGCTAATGATCTTATGAAGACATCAATAGTGGTCGGCTGGGCCTCCCCATAAACAAACAAGTCCTTCCCACTAGCCTCATTGATCAACACTACAAAACCTGCCTCTTTTGAGGATTTGAGCAGATCTCGAATGGCGTTTACACGAATAAACCATTTGGCCGGTTTGGTGGAACTCCAACAATGCATTAAAAAAAGAGTGCCAGCCAAACATAATCCAAGCACAATGATAAGGCACCTCTTTTTTTCATATGCTTGTATCGGCTATTGGTTGGCCTGTACGTTCATTCTAGATTTTATCTGCACAGCAGATGGGTTTGCGGGATTGATCAAATCAGAAGGGGTCTGTCCGCTTTTGTTTTTGATTCTTGGGTCGGCACCATGCGTCAGCAGCTTTTCAATGGTCTTTAAGCTAATGTTGTTATTTTTGATATGCCGGTGCAAAGAAGTCGATCCCGATGCATCTACAGCGTTTACATCAGTTCCGTGGTTCAAAAGAAAGTCCAGGGTATTATCAGTACCTGGAAAACTGCATGCCACAAAAAGCAAT
Organism: Prosthecobacter sp.; assembly: GCA_041688535.1. GTDB lineage: Bacteria > Verrucomicrobiota > Verrucomicrobiia > Verrucomicrobiales > Verrucomicrobiaceae > Prosthecobacter. The sequence continues at coordinate 224 of JBDNIB010000088.1, read as the reverse complement.
GTGCTTTCATCAAAAGGATAGCGTAGATCAGGTAATTCTGGATGAATAGTAAGCAGATGTCTCAAGCCGTCCACATCATTGTTAAACACTAGTTTAGAACCTTCTTCAAAAAGATACGAACTCGTTTGTCGCTTACAGCAAATGTTTGCAAAAAGACATAAAGCGACGAGACCACAAAAAAACGGCCAATTAATAATTCGACAACTCATAGTTTGATGATTTTT
>JBDNIB010000011.1:0-3262 GCA_041688535.1 Prosthecobacter sp. | reverse complement strand
GGCGGTGATTTCATGGCCGTTCACCGTCACCGCCTCGAAATCGCCCTTCGCCGGATGAATCACCGCGCCACGAATGCCGCCGTCTTTGACGAGTAGATTTGAACCCCGGCCGATCACGCGGATCTGGATCGACGACGAGCGCAAATAGCGCACGATTTCCGCAAAAGCCGCCTCCGTGCGCGGTTCGATCCAATACTGCGCCGGACCACCGATCAGCCAAGTTGTGTGGCGGTTCATCGGCTCATACAGCCGCGCCGCGCCGCCACCGTTCGCCTTCAGCAGTGTGCAGAGTTTTTCGAGCACCGGCAGATCCCGCGCGATGCAGCGGCCAACCTCATGCACGTTCCCCGCACCCAAGGTGATGAGTAGATCTCCTGGCCGCAGCGCATTGCCGACTTTGTCGCGTGCGATAGACATCGTCGGCGTGCTGCCGGTCTTGGTTCGTAGTTCGGGCTTCAGCCCGTTCTGGAACGCCTTCACTTCCTCCAAAATCGTCTCACCACTCACACCCGGCAGCGGCTTTTCGCTCGCGGGATAGACATCGGTGACGAACAGCTCGTCCACATCGCCAAAACTCGCGCCAAACTCCTTTTTCAAGAGCTGCGTGCGACTGTAGCGGTGCGGCTGAAACAGGCAGACGATGCGCTTCGTGCTCAAACCCTTCGCCGTGGCCAGCGTGGCGGCGATTTCGCTCGGATGATGCCCGTAGTCGTCCACCACCGCGAAATGCTCACCACTATGACGAATCTCGAAACGCCGCTTCGCCCCACGAAAGCTCTTCAGCGCGTGCTGGATGGCCTCAAACGTCACCCCGCAGCGCGTGGCGAGCGCAATGGCCGCGAGCGCGTTGCTCACGTTGTGCTTGCCCGGAATGCCGAGCGTGGCGGTGCCAAGCAGCGCGCCCTTTTGATACACCTCGAAGTCGGTGTGATCAGGCTTCATTTCCAGGATGGTCGCCGAGAAATCATGCTCGCGGCTCCAGCCGTAGCTCACGCCCTGCGGCCCGGCGCAAACCTCGCGCGCCACCGGGTCTTCCGCGCAATACACCCACAAGCCCGGTGTCTGGCTCAGCAATTGGCGAAACACGACCTTGATCGCCTCAATGCCGTCGTAAAAGTCGAGATGCTCGGCCTCAATGTTTAGCACGATGGCGTGCTGCGGATGGAAATGGACCAGCGTGCCGTCGCTTTCATCGCCCTCGGCCACAAACAGCTCGCCCTCGGCATCCCAATGCGCGTTCGAGCCAAGAATCGGAATTTCCGCGCCGACGTAATGGCTCGGCTTCAGCCCGCCCTGCCGCAGCACATGCGCCGTGAGCGCTGAAGTCGTCGTCTTGCCATGCGTGCCGCATACGACCACGCCTTTCTTGTTCGCCATCACCGCCGCCAGTGCCTCGGCGCGGCGCACCAGCGGGATGCCCTGTTTGAACGCCGCTTCATAGGCCACGTTTCCCGGCTTGATCGCGCTGGAATAGATCACCATGTCGCAGTCCTCGACCTCTTTCTCCGTGTGGCCGTGGAAAAACTGCAATCCCAGCTTCTGCAGCCGGTCTGTCTCCAGCGTCGTCGCCTTGTCCGACCCGCTGACCTTGTGCCCCAGCCCCAGCAGCAGCAGTGCCAGCCCGCTCATCCCCGATCCGGCGACACCGATCAGGTCGATGCGCATGGGGTGACGGCTTTCTTTGAGGAGGCTGAGTACGGCGTGAGTCATGGGGCGCGGAGAGGCTTTAGAGTTCCTCTCCTTTCTCCAGAAGGAAATGCCTGAGTTCAAGTCTCTCGACATAATTCATTTGCAGAAGCCAGACCGTTGTGCGCCCGCTGGCCGTGCATCCAACGATGAATGCACCGTCGCGCTGGAAGTTTTCCTGCCATGAATCCTGACGGGGGTGGTAGAGTCTGGTGATGTTGCCCGTATCCGGATCCAACCCGGTCAGGTTCGTCCCCTTGTGACTGTTACACAGCAGGCAGGCCAGGGCTAGATTTCCCAAATCATCGCCACCTTGATGCTGCTTGGCGACGATGTGCTCGATCTGAAGAGGAACGAGGGGCTCGTGGACTTGCCTCAGAAGACAATACTCACAACGACCCAGCGCCCGCTCCCAAACCATTTGGCGGGTGCTTTTGTTCATGCGCTCTGCCGAAGTTCGCGCAAATAAACACGCGCTTTGACCTGTAGGACTGACACAAAGCTAACCGCTTGGGCAAATTCTTGATACTGCCTTTGCTCTTCGGCACTGAGCTGTCCTTCGCGCGATTTATCTGCGATCTCTTCGATCATGGCCGATGTTTTGTCGTCGGCACGCAGAGCTACGAGAGCCTCAGCCGACTGCTCGTTAAAGCAGCCGCTGACTTTGCTAAACAAGTTCTCAACGAGTCCAAGACTGGATTTCATGGGTCGAATCTACCCGACGCAGTTGCCTCTGCAATCAGGTCTTTGGCAGTTCCTTGGCGCGTTGCCTGAAAGGTCTCACCCATCGCCGTCATTGTGTCCTTCAAACGTTGGCTGTCGGAGCATGGCGGTTCAAGAACTCCGCCGCCAGGGCGCGATACGCCTCCGCGCCGCGACCATTGGGATCGTATTCGAGGATCGTCTTGCCATAGCTCGGTGCCTCGGCCAGCCGCACGGAGCGGGGGATCACCGTTTGATACACCACCCCGCTGGCGAGCTGCTGCTCCGCGAAAGCACGCACGTCATTGACCACCAACTGTGACAGGCTGTTGCGCCCATCAAACATCGTCATCACCACCCCGCCAATATGCAGACCCGGATTCGCCCCGCTGGCGGCCACCTGCTGCACGATGTCCAGGAGATCGGAAAAACCCTCCAGGGGCAGATATTCGCACTGGATCGGCACCAGCACCTCATCCGCCGCCGCCAGCGCTGAAGTCATGATCACGCCGAGCGAAGGCGGGCAATCCAGCAGGATGCAGTCAAACAGCGGCAGCGGGCGCAGTTCCGCCAGCACATCACGCAGACGCGTCAGGTGATTGCCCCGCTGCGCCAGCTCGATCTCCGCACCCGCGAGTTCCTTGTGGGAGCGGATGATGAACAGGTTCTCCAGCCGCGTGCTGCGCACCGCATCGTAGGCCGGCGTGCCATCCACCAGCGCCGAATACAGGCTGCCACCGGCCTCCTTCGCCAGTCCGAGCCAACTGGTGGCATTGCCCTGGGAATCCAAATCCACCAGCAGCACCCGCACGCCGCGCTCTGCCAGACAGGCGGCAAGACTCACGGTGGTCGTGGTTTTACCCACACCGCCCTT
>JBDNIB010000722.1:0-8404 GCA_041688535.1 Prosthecobacter sp. | reverse complement strand
GGGATTACGAACACGCGATCGGGTGCAGCTTTGGCAGGATGGCGCGCGGCGTCTGTTGCGGTTCACGAGCCGCGAAGCGAACACGATTAAAATATTGGGCGAACTGGTGGCCTTGGAGCCGATTCAGGCACGCGTGGAGGCTATCCGCCTGAATTTGGGCATGCGTGAGGGGGAAGCCGTGATCTGTGATGTGCCGGATGAACGCACTGAGGCGAAGCTGGCGCTAGCGGTCGCCGCCATGGATGCGGCAGACGCGGAACGGCTACGCGCGGCGCTCAATCAAACGCTGCGCCCGTTTGAACAGGTGGAATCGCTCCACTGGCTGCCAGCGATCCCGCGCAGTGAACTGGGCAAGGTGCTGCTGCCCGATTTACGGGCACTGTTGACCTCACGGAGAGGATGATTACTGCTCCTTGGGAGCGGAGCCGTCCAGTGGGGTGATGACGGGGCGATCCTTCATTTCGGGGGAGATGAGGAAGTTTTTTGGGTCGGTAGGATCTGGAACAAAGGAGATGAGAAATAGCTCCTCGATCTTGTCCGTGAGTGTTTCCTGCGAGGTGCGTACCGTGGCATGCACATAGCCCTTGTCCTTCTCCTGGACGAGGCCGAGAACGACAATTTTGAGTGTTTCCTGCTTGCGCTTGGTCGCCTCGGGCGTGATGCGGAGCTTCTTGTGCCAGGCCTCGCGGTCCGCCTGATAGAACTCCTGCGGTGTCATTCTCTCCAATTCGCTCACGCCTTTGACATTGTAGCCGGCCAGCATGGCCTCCTCATCGGACATGGTGGGAGCGGTTTTGATGACATTCACGGTCTCCCGCTGACGACGTTCCAGTGAGGCGGATACGAGCATCTTGGACGCGGTTTTCCAGTCCTGCAGCACCACGGCGGCGAGGTACTTCTTCACCAGGGCGGCGCAGGGATGATCCTGCGGCAATGGCTCCGCATGGAGCGGCAGGGCGGCGAGGCTGAGCAGCGAGGTGGCAAGAAGGCCGCAGAAGATGGAACGCAGTTGCATAGAAAGTTGGAATGGAAGGGGGGACTGGTGTGTAGCCGCTGGCAGAATGCGCGTCAAATAAAGAAACCCAACGGCCAGGTAGCCGCCCGTGTCATGCCCATGTCTCTCTGGTTGCTTGTGCCATGTGCAGTTTTTTCTTTTCTTTGTGAACAAATCGGGCCTATTCTCCGACAAAGAAAATCGCTTCCTATTATGAAACTTATCCTCATCTCCATCCTCACTACCGCTACATTGACCTCCTGCGAAAACATGGGGCCATCCACTCAAAGGGGGGCTGTCATTGGCGGTCTTGGCGGCGCCGCCGTCGGCGGTATCATCGGCAGCCAAAGCGGCCGCGGTCTTCAAGGAGCTGCGATCGGTGGCGCTCTCGGTGCCGCTGGTGGGGCAGCCATTGGCAACTCTAGGGACCGCAACCGCCGTTATTATTAATCATCGTCGTCTAACCACACATCTCCATGAAAAATTCCATCCTCACGATTCTCTCCGCTGTGTCGCTGGTTTCCTGCGCCACCGGGCCTAATGCTCAAACCGGTTCTGTCATCGGTGCTCTCGCAGGTGCGGGAGTCGGTGGCATCATCGGTAATCAAAGTGGTCGCGGCCTCGAAGGTGCTGCGATCGGGGCCGGTCTGGGCGCGCTGGGCGGCAATGCCCTGGGCAACTCCAGAGATCAGCAAAATTCCCGCTCCCAGCAGGGCTATTACGACAACCAAGGCCGCTGGCATCCCCAGCAGCAGCAACAACAGCAGGGCTACTACGACAGGAACGGCAACTACCGTTACTACTAGCCTTGGCGGAAAGTCATTTGAGAGCCTGTCTAACGAAGACTTCGTTGGACAGGTTTTCTGTTTTGCGGGTAGATTTGCGCATGACACAAACTTTTACCCAAGCGCGGCGTTTTTTTCAGGAGAACGACTGGCGCACGATCCTAGCGCGCATGAATGCGCGGGACACGCATCCGCTGATCCAGTTCATGAAGTATGGCATCTGTGGTGTGGGTGCGCTCATCGTGCATCAGACGATCTGGGGTGCCTGTTCGGTGTGGCTGTATCCGGCGATTGACAGCGGCATTCCGAAGGAAACCCGCGCTTTGCACAGCACCTACAATAACAGCGTAGCCTTCCTGTTCAGCAACGTCTTCGCCTACATCACGAACTCGATGTGGGTATTCACGCCGGGAAAGCATCATCGGGTGAAAGAGTTTTTCTATTTTACCCTGGTGAGCACGGTGGCATTCGTCGTGGGCTTGGTGGCGGGGCCATTGTTGATTCATCGCTATGGGATTCACACCGTGCTGGCACAACTGCTGATGGTGGTGGCCGCAGTGTTGGTGAACTTCGTGTGCCGGAAGTTTTTTGTCTTCAAAAGCTGACACGGCATGCTGCATGTTGTCCTCTATCAGCCGGAGATTCCGCACAACACGGGTGCCATCGGGCGGCTCTGCCTAGCCACGGGTGCGCGGCTGCATCTGATCAAGCCGCTTGGCTTCAGTTTAGAGGACAAACACCTCAAGCGGGTGGGTCTCGATTACTGGCGGGAAGTGGATCTGCGCATCTGGGAAACGTGGGAGGAGCTGCGTGCCGCAGTGAGTGCGGATGCGGCCTTTTTCTTTGTCGAATGCCAGGGCGAAACGACTTACTGGGAAGCCGACTTCAACGACAGCGAGGTCTATCTCGTCTTCGGGCCTGAAACACGCGGCATCCCACCTGCGGTGATGGAGCCAGCACGCTGTCTGCGCATTCCGATGCAGGGTACACGCAGTCTGAATCTTGCCACGGCGGCGGGCATTGTGATGTATGAGGCGCTGCGGCAGCGTGCGCAGACGGGCATCGTGCCTTGACGCAGCGTGGCATCTGCGGAAGCGTACGCGCACCTTTTATCCATGATTCAGGACGCCGCCCCCCTTGCCGCACATGATGTGCATCGCACCTACCACCTTGCCGGTCATGATCTGCCCGTGCTGCGTGGTGTGAATCTCGAAGTGGCGGCTGGTGAAAAAGTATTTCTCTGCGGCCAGTCGGGCGCTGGCAAAACCACGCTGCTCTATGTGCTCGGCGGCCTGGAGCAGCCTACGTCTGGCGATGTCCTGGTGCATGGCCGCTCTCTTTACACCTCCGCTCCGGCCGAACGTGCGCGCACGCGCAATGAAGTCATGGGCTTCGTTTTTCAGCACTACTTTCTGCTGCCAGAACTCACCGCGCTCGAAAATGTCGTCCTGCCTGCGATGATCGGCGGGCGCAAGGCTGAGGATCGCGCCCGCGAGCTCCTCGGCAAAGTCGGCCTCAGTGAGCGCCTGGATCATCTGCCCACCGAACTCTCCGGCGGCGAGCAGCAGCGCGTGGCGATCGCCCGCGCGCTCATTAATAACCCCGGCATCATCTACGCCGACGAACCCACTGGCAACCTTGACGCCAGCACGGGTGCAGGCGTCATCGACATGCTAATGCAAATTGTCGATGAGGCGCAAAAAACCCTCATCGTCGTCACGCACGATCAAACTCTCGCCAAACGCGGTGACCGCCGTCTCATTCTCAAAGAGGGCCGCCTGGAGGAGGGCTGACGTGCCGCCAAACCGTTGAAAATCCGTTAATTTCTCACCAGTTCATGTCTTCGGAACCTTCCAGCCCCCCGCAGCCGCCAGACCACGGTCCTGCCGACTCCCAATGGCGACAAAAGCCGAAGCGTGGCTGCTTCAGTTCCTTCGCACGCCTGCTGTTCCTGACCATCATCCTCACCGGACTGTTGCTGCCCTTCACGCCATTCGCTGGCAAGATCAAAAAAGGCATCCAGGACATCGTCGAATCCGCCCGCAGCACCAAAGAAATCATCGTCACTCGCGAGGTGCTCCGTGATGTCATCAAAGAGATTCCCGTGACCAATGAAGTCATCAAGGAGGTCGAAGTCATCAAAGAGGTGCTGCCGCCGCTCCCGGAAAAATACATCCCACGCAAGGACATCGACGTCGCCTCGCTGTTCAACGGCATCACGGTGAAGACCAATCTGCTCACCGAGCAGGGCAGTTTTGCCAGCCTCGAACGCCTCGATCCCGAATCCTACAAGGCTGAGTTCCAACTTAGCATCAGGGTGCCGAAGGCGAACCAGACGATGGTCGAGCTCAGCCGCATCAACAAATTCCTGCCCACCATCTTGCCTGGGCTGGATGCCATGCTGCCCGCCGCGAAAGTCTCTGGCTTTTACCACAAGCTCTACGAGAACAAAACCAGCCGCGTGCAGAACGATCTCACCCGCCTCAATAAGATCCTCGACCGCCACAACTTCTACGACACCGAGACCATCCTCGAACTCACCCACCCCACCACCCAGCGCCGCACGCTCTTGATTCAGTCCGAGATGGACATCGTCGCCGATGGCTCCGACGGCGACCGCATGCCCACGCTCGCGGAATACATCTACCTCTCCGACTACTACCAGCCCTTCACCAGCTACGCCTGGCCGAAGACCACCAAGACTCCCAACCCGCTGCTCGCCAAATGGGAGGAACGTCTGAAAAAGGCGCAGGACGAATTCGCCATCAAAGGCCTCCCCTCCTCCCGCAATCGCGAACTCAGCGCCCTCATCAGCACGCTCAAGGTCGAAATCGGTGAGATGAAAGCCCGTAGCAGTCTCATCGCCGAAAAAGATCCATTCGTGGTCATCTCGCTGCTCTTCCGTGGCTATGGCGATCAAAACAAGTTCACGCCGAGCATCGGCGTGTACGCCGCCGTCATTCACGAGGGCAACATTTACCCCGCCATCTGCGGTGACTACGGCCCCAGCTTCAAAATGGGCGAGGCCTCGCTCCTCATGGCCAAAACCATCAATCCCAAGTTCACACCCTGCATCCGTACCGAAAGCGATCTCAAAGTCACGTACCTCATCTTCCCCGGCACCGCTGAGAAGACGCGCAGCGCCCCAGACATGGCGAAATGGCGTGAAAAGTGCGAAGCCCTGCTCGGCGAGATCGGCGGCATTGGCTCCGGCTATGTGCTGCACACCTGGGAAGACCCGTTCAAGAAGCCTGAGCCGCCTGCCGCGCTCTCGACTGGTGCCAGCGCACCCGCCCCTCAAACGACGGCACCCGCTTCTGCAGCCACTCCACCTTCGACGACTCCAGATGCAGCTAAATCGACTCCAGCGACACCGCCGGAACCATCAAGCGACTCCAAGTCGGACTCCACCAAGAAATAGAGCACCAAGGACTGGCAGCCTGATTGACGCAGGACTCACCGCCACGCCGCCGCCCACTGCTTCGCGAAGTAAGTGAGAATCATGTCCGCACCCGCGCGGCGGATGCCGATGAGAGATTCGTTCACGATCTTCGTTTCGTCGATCCAGCCGCCAGCGGCCCCGGCTTTGATCATCAAATACTCGCCGCTGACCTGATACGCCGCGATGGGTAGCGTGCTGGCGGCACGCAGTTTCGCGATGATGTCGAGATACGGCCCCGCAGGCTTCACCATCAGGATGTCCGCGCCTTCCGCCTCGTCGAGCGCGGCTTCCCGCAACGCCTCGCGTGCATTCGCCGGGTCCATTTGATACGTCTTCTTGTCCCCCGCCTTCGGGGCTGAATCCAAAGCACCGCGAAACGGCCCGTAGTAGGCGCTGGCATACTTCGCCGTGTAGCTCATGATCGAAACGGTCTGGAATTCCTCGGCATCCAGCGCCGCGCGCATCGCCGCCACACGGCCGTCCATCATGTCGCTCGGAGCCACGATGTCTGCGCCCGCACGAGCATGGCAGAGCGCCTGCTGGCTCAGCACAGCCACGGTTTCATCATTCAAGATGCGTCCATCGTCCGCAACGAGACCGTCATGGCCGTCACTGTTATAGGGATCGAGCGCCACATCGGTAATGACCGTCAGCGTCGGATGCGCCGCTTTCAGCGCACGGATCGCCCTCGGCACCAAGCCATCATCGGCATGACACGCCTCCGCGCTTCGCGTTTTGAGTTCATCCGGGATGCGCGGAAACAGCACCACCGCTGGCACGCCCAGCGCATGCGCTTCACCGGCCTCTTTCAGGAGTCCCGCCAGGCTCCAGCGCGTGCAGCCAGGCATCGAGGCGATGGCAGTGTCCTCCGCGCCTTCTTGTAGGAACAGCGGATAGATCAAGTGACCCGGCGTCAGTTCCGTCTCGCGCACAAGATCACGAATGCCGGGAGACTGGCGGTTGCGGCGAGGACGGGTGGGCAGGTTCATGGCGGGAATGACGAATGCAGAATGAACGAATGACGAATGCTTCCACAGACCATGACGAGCAGTCACGCTTGCGTCATTGGGAATTCCTCATGGGTCACACTGGTGGCTCAAGGCAACTCTTTGAGCTGAATGTGACGGTATTCCATGATGCCGCGATCGCCTTCGAGCCCGATGGGGCCGGTGGCAGGCATGGGCAGCGCGGCTTCCAGCACTTCACCATTGCAGGTGCAATGCGCGACGCCGTCCTTCACTTCCACGACCATCTGGTTCCATTCCTGCGGCTTGTACTGCTTCAGTGCCTTGTAAGGACCGGCCACGAGGTAGTCGCGGCACTGGAGCTGCGGCTTGCGGATGAACACACCGCTGTCGGCGTTTACGCTGGCGCGGAAATCGAGCTTCAGGATGAAGTTCTTCGGGAACTCGGCCACGGTGTAGAGCTGGCCGGTGAGTTTGTCCATTTCGTCGGGAAACGTCACCGCGATGGTTCCGTCCTTCACGATGTAGCGGCCTGCGTCCGCCGCCTCGGTCTTGCCATCATGCTTCGCGGTGATCGCACCGGGATTCGGATCGTCCTTCTTCGTTTTCTCACGGAAACACCAACTGGTGAGGTCTTTGCCGTTGAAGAGCGAGGTGAAGCCCGCTTCAGGCGTCCAATCTTCAGCATGCAGGGTGGAAACGGCGAGGGCGATGAGGAGAGCGATGTGTTTCATGGTGGGTGGAGTGTTACTTGGCGATGACGGTGAATCCTTCTTTGCTGTCTTTGATCAGCCAGCCGGAGGCTTCGAGCTGCTTTCTCAAAGTGTCGGCGGTGGCCCAATCTTTCGCCTGTTTGGCATCCCAGCGTTGTTGGGCGAGAGCCTGGATATCGGCGGGGACATCAGCGGCGGCTTCATCGACGAGGGCGGGAAGCGTGAGGCCAAGCGCCTGTAGCATGAAATGCAGGCCGTTGCGCGTGGCGGTGGCTTCGTCGGCAGAGAGGGCGGCGGGCTTGAGCTTGTTCAGCGTGCCGAAGATGGCACCCATCGCACCGGGGACGTTGAGGTCTTTCAGGAGTGTCTCCCAGGCATCGACGAATGGACCGGGAGCACCCGGAATAGGAGCCGTGCCGCGATTGAGCGCCTTGTCGGCCTTCGCCAGTTTTTGCAACGCCTGCCGGGCCGAGTCGAGGCTGTGCATGGTGAAGTTCAGTGGCGCACGGTAGTGGCCGGAGATGAGCACGTAGCGCAATTCGGCGGCGCTGTAGCCGCGTTGGGCGAGGTCGGCGAGAGTGTAGAGATTGCCCAGGCTCTTGCTCATCTTGCCGCCATCGACCATGAGATGTGCTACGTGCATCCAATGATGCGCGAATTGCCCGTGCGTGCTGCAGCAGCTCTGCGCGATCTCGTTTTCGTGATGTGGGAAGATCAAATCGACGCCGCCGCTGTGCAGATCGAAGTCCACACCGAGGTATTCCAGAATCATCGCGCTGCATTCGAGATGCCAGCCGGGGCGGCCCTCCCCCCACGGACTGGGCCAGAAATTGTCACCATCCTCCGGCTTGCGGGCTTTCCAGAGGGCGAAGTCGGTGAGGGAATCCTTCGTGTACTCGTCGCTGTCGGTCGCGCTGACCGCTTCGCTGGCACCGAGGCGGAGTTCGCGGTCTTCGAGGTGGCTGAGCTTGCCGTAGTCCTTGAACGAGGAGACGCGGAAGTACACGCTGCCGTCCGCAGCCGCATACGCGTGGCCTCCGGCGATGAGTTTTTCAATCATCACGACCTGCTGCGAGATATGCGCCACGGCGCTTGGCTCAATGTGCGGTGGCAGCAGATTTAGTGCGCTGCAGTCGGCGTGAAACTTCTCGGTCCAGCCACGGGTGAAGTCGCCGAGGGTTTGCCCCGCCTTGATCGAGTCGCGGATCGTCTTGTCGTCCACATCGGTGATGTTGCGGACGTGCAGCGTTGGCGTGCCGCCGGCCTCGATGACGCGGCGCATCACATCCTGCGCCACGAAGGTGCGGAAATTGCCGATGTGCGCCGGACCATAGACCGTGGGGCCGCAGCAGTAGAAACGCAGCGTTTTGCCGTCGAGCGGCGTCACTTCGCGGTCAGTGCGGGTCAGGGTGTCGTGGAGTTTCAGGGCGGCGGGCATGGAACTGCGAAGATGGCAAGCGGCGGCGCATGGGGCAAGGTGAAGCATCACTTGCTCTTTGATTCAG
>JBDNIB010000721.1:0-1502 GCA_041688535.1 Prosthecobacter sp. | reverse complement strand
TACAACAAGCAGGCGATGCGCGACTACTACCGCCTCGTGCATCCCGACTGGTATGCGGGCATCAATGAGGGCAAGACGCAGGCGCAGAAAATCGGCACGCCGTTCAAGCAGGTGCTCAAAGATGGCCAGGCCGCAGGCAAATGGCCGCAGACGCCGGTGGTGGACGCCCATTTCCTCGATTTGCAGGCCCGCAAGACCGCGCTGATCCGTGAGCATGTGGCGTCTGAACGCGATGCAGCCGCCATCCGCGCCGATTTGCAGGCCACCAGCGAGGCAGAGGTCGAGTTCTACCGTCAGCACGGCCTCCTGGGCGAGTTGTTGAAGGCGAACGCGGTGGGATAAAATCAGTCGCACGCAAGATGACAAAATGCTTGCGTGATTGAAGGGAGGGTTTACAGATTGCGCCCCTTTCTTCGGGAGGGGAATGTGATTCCTGAGTAGCTCAGCGGTAGAGCGGGTGGCTGTTAACCACTAGGTCGTAGGTTCGAACCCTACCTCAGGAGCCATCGCACGGCAGAGTAGCTCAGGGGTAGAGCAGAGGACTCATAAGCCTTTGGTCGGGAGTTCAAATCTCCCCTCTGCCACCACGTTGATAATCAACGTGGTAGGCATGTAAAATCGATCAACTGAGAACATGACTAAGAACATGTCCTTTTTTGTCCAGCCTTGTTCATCAACGTCGCGGAAGGGCTTGCCACACGAGGAGCGGACGGTTATTCCCTCATCATGTCCACCCTGACACTGGTCACGCATCACTTTTGTGCTGTGCACACTGCGGGCATGCCTGCCACCGTCACGCCAACGCGCAAAACCGCCGCGCAGAAGAAGTTTCGCGAGCTGCCGCCCGCATAGCGGAAGAAGCGCCTCACGGCCTTTCTGGACGATGTGAGCGAGTTCTGGAAGGGCAAGCCAAGCACCGGTTCCGTGGATTTTCTCCACAAGCTCCGCCGTGGTGAATGAAGCCTTTCGCTACCAGCTTCCTCGTTTCCTTCTGTGCCGAGAATGAGCATGGGCGAAAGCCAAAGCGTGGTGGCGGAAAAGTCCGTGCGCCATGTTCACCTCCCGGTTGGTGCTGTTCGAGGCAGAGAGCCCCTCCGTGTGATGCGGGTGGCGCGACAACTCTCCGCCAGTGAGATGAATCATGCGCTGGCAACCCTGCAACGTGCGCAGTTGGAGGGCTTCATCGAGTTGTGGGAAGTGCCGGTGCGCAGACTCTATCCGGTGGCAAGACGGTTGAGCCAGGATGAAAGCAGCCGCGGCCAGCGCCGCGCGTTTCAGCCGTCGGGACCATGTTCTGCTGTCCCTGTTTTGCCCGGATCAGTCCTCCATGGCACGACATACGCTCGATGTAGGCGTCCAGACTTCCGGGTAGAGCCGTCCGTTGCCGGGCGGCTCCCCCACAGACCCGTACGAGCCCAATTAAGGCATACGGTTCCTCAGATCAGGACTTCGCGTTATAGATGGAATGCACGACCCTGGGCGGTGGCAGTGGTAAATGCTCG
>JBDNIB010000087.1:0-6178 GCA_041688535.1 Prosthecobacter sp. | reverse complement strand
TTCGACACCATCTCCCACACGCGCTCCGGCGTGCGCTCTTCGAGAATGACGGTCACACGCGGAAAGCGCTTCCCATATTCCTTCAGCAGTCGCGACAGGAACATCCGCGTCGGTGGACCGATGTAGCCGAGCTTCAACTCTCCCTCCTCGCCCTTCGCCGTGCGTCGCACCCGCCGCAGCGATTCCTCCAGCCGCTCCAGGATCAAACCGGTCTCATGCAGCAGCACCGCCCCCGCTGGCGTCAGCCGTGGCGAACGCCGCTCCCGCTCGATCAACTGCGTCCCCAGTTCGCGTTCCATCTCCTGCACCGCTCGACTCAGCGCCGGTTGTGCGATATGCAGACGCCGTGCCGCCCGCGAGAAGCTCAGTTCCTCGGCCACGGCTTGAAAATATCGCAGATGACGCAGTTCCATGTCGGCGCTGTTTATACCGCATCGGCATCAAAGCCATAGCGAAAGTCTATTTTCGTTACCAACCCGACAGGCACATGAATCTGCGCTCATGAACCCCGCCAAAATCGAAGAAACCCTCAAACTCGTTCTCGTTGGGTGGATCGTCATCATCGCTGCCGCATGGCTGATGGGCCGCCTCTGCCACCGCATCGGCCAGCCGCCGGCTGTGGGAGAGATCGCCGCCGGCCTGCTGCTTGGGCCTTCGTTCATGGGTTTATTCGCCCCTGAATTTGTGGCGTTCATTTTCCCCGATGAGGTCAAAGGCCCGCTCGCTCTGCTCGCGAAAATCGGCCTACTGCTGCTGCTCTTTCAGGTCGGCATGGAGTTCGATTTCTCGCACCTGCGGAACAAATCAAAAGTCGTCATCAGTTCATCCCTCATGGGCATTCTCGCCCCGCTAGCAGGCGGTCTAGCCATCGCACCCTGGCTGCACCGCAATTTTGCGCCGGAACTGCCCATGTTTGGCTTCCAGCTTTTCGTCTGCATCGCGCTCTCCATCTCCGCGCTGCCGATCATGGGCCGCATCCTCCTCGAAATGAAGCTGGAGCGCACCCCGCTGGGTGCCAGGCCATCAGCGCTGCGGCCATCGACGATGCCATCGGTTGGATTTTTCTCGGCGTCGCCACCGCCATCATCAAGCAAGGCGACAACTTCTCATGGTTGCCCTTCCTCGGCCAGACCGCGCTGATCATCCTCTACTTTGTCGTGCTGATGAAGGTGGTCGGCCCGCTCGTCATCAAAGCTTGGCGCAAACAGTGTGCCGCGCATGAAACCGAGACCTTCACGCCCGGCTTCCTCGCCCTGCTGCTCTGCGTGTTGTTCATCTCGGCGCTGATCACTAGCAAGCTTGGCATCTTCGCCATTTTCGGCGCGTTCGCACTCGGCGTGGCGCTGCATTCGGAGCCCTCGCTTGTCAAAGCGTGGCGTGAGCGCTTTGCTGACTTCGTCATCGTTGCCCTGGTGCCGATTTTCTTCACCAACACCGGCCTCAACACCAAGATCGGCTCCTTTGACACCGCCACCGCCTGGATCGCCTGCGCGCTGGTCTCCCTCATCGCCATCATCGGCAAGCTCGGCGGCTGCACTCTCGGCGCACGCTGGGCCGGGGCCAGTTGGCGCGAGGGTCTGTCCATCGGCGCATTGATGAACACCCGCGCCCTCATGGGCCTCATCGCCATCAGCGTTGGCAAGGATCTCGGCCTGCTGAACGACAAGCTCTTCACCATGTTCATCATCATGTGCCTGGTCACCACTGCCACGACGGGGCCAATGCTGCGCGCCTGGCTGCCGGCGGATTTGAAGAAGCTCGTGCCAAAGGATTGACGCACGGCGCACATGGAACGCGAATATGGCGCAGCCTACTCGCCACTCTTCTTCCCTAGCACTGCCTCATCCCCCAAAACAGGCGAGTGGTCTGCGACACAATCGCGCTCCGACATCCGGGTTCGACATTCCGGCTTCATTCGTCATTCTGCATTCGTCATTCGACATTTTGCATGCTTCCGATCTTCGAACTCCGCCAGTCCTTCACCGCCGCTCTGCTCGACCCGGCGCTGCCGAATCTGCTGATCAAAGCGCCGACGGGCTCTGGCAAATCGACGCAGATCCCGCAGTTCGTGCTCGATTCCGGCCTGCTGCCTGAAGGCAAGCGCTGCATCGTGCTGCAGCCGCGCCGCATCGCCGCGCGCATGCTGGCGCAGCGTGTCGCCCGTGAGCGCAATGCACGCCTCGGCGGCGAGGTGGGCTATCAGGTGCGGTTTGAAAACATCACCAGCCGCGAGACCCGGCTCAGCTATGTCACGGAGGGCGTGATGTTGCGCATGATGCTCGAAGATTCCGCGTTGGAGCGCGTCGGCTGCATCTGCATCGACGAATTCCATGAGCGGCATCTCGATGGCGATCTCGTGCTCGCCTTTGCGCGGCAGTTGCAGCGCACACGACGTCCCGATTTAAAAATCATCGTCATGTCCGCCACACTGGTGTCAGGGCCTCTGGTCGAGTTCATGCAGCCCTCGAAGCTGCTCGAATCCGAAGGCCGCACCTTTCCCGTGGAGGTGCGCTATCAGGCACCCTTGCAGCTCAAAACGGGCTACCCGGAGCCGATCTGGGATCAGGCCGCGCGTGCCTGTGAAGAGCTTGCGCTTTCGCCCGGTTTTTCCGGCGACATGCTCGTCTTCATGCCCGGCGGTCACGAAATCCGTAAGACCATCGCCGCCATCCAGGGCCGCAGCTTTGCGCGGGGGCGCCGCGTCGTGCCGCTGCATGGCGAACTCACACCGCAGGATCAGGATGCTGCTGTTACGCCCGGTGAGCAGCCGAAGATCATCGTCAGCACGAACGTCGCGGAAACCTCCCTCACCATCGAAGGCGTCCGCGCTGTGGTGGATGGCGGTTTGGCACGCAGCGCGTCGTATGATCCGCGTCGTGGCATCAACACGCTCACCGTGCAGAAAATCAGCCGCGCTTCGGCGGAACAACGCGCTGGACGCGCCGGACGCCTCGGCCCCGGCATCGCCGTGCGACTCTGGACGCAGCGCGATCACCTGCTGCGGCCTGAAAGCGAACTGCCCGAAGTACAGCGCCTTGATTTGAGCGAAGCCCTGCTCGCGCTGCGCGTGCTCTCGCCTGAACCCTTCGACTGGTATGAAGCGCCGACGCCCGCCTCTCAAACGCGCGCAGAGAATCTGCTGCACGATCTCGGTGCGCTCGATCACGAGGGCCACATCACCGCGCTCGGTCGCCAGATGAGCCGTTTTCCGCTGCACCCGCGTTTTGCCCGCATGCTGCTCGCTGCTGCGCAGTTTGGTTGTCTGCGCGAGGCCACGCTCTGCGCGGCCGCATCGCAGGGCCGCGACATCCTGCTCGTTGGCAAAAACAACGCCTCGCACAAAAACGAAGACCTGTGGGAGCACGACGACGTGACTGAGTTCCAGGCCATCCTGCGCGCCTTTGCGCGGGCGGAAGGAACGAACTTCAATCCTGATGACTGCGCCCGTTACGGCATTCATGCCAACGCCTCACGCGAGGCCGCGCGCAGCGCCGATCAGTTTCTCCAGCTCGCGAAACGATCCGGTTTGCCGATCAACGATGAGGTCGCCGATCCCACCGCGCTCGCGAAAATGCTCCTCGCCGCGTTCAGCGATCACCTCGGTGTCGAGACGAGTCCCGGCAGCCGCATCTATCGCCTCGCTGGTGGTTACAGCGGCCACCTGGGCAAAGACGCGCACATCCGCCCGCCGCGTTTGATCGTCGCCTCCGAGATCATCGAGGTGCAGGGCAAGGCGCTCACGGTGCAGCTCAACAACTGCACCCGCATCGAGGAAGACTGGCTGCGCGAGCTCTTCCCCGAGGACATCACGACCGGACATCGGGCGGCGTACGACGCCATCAACCGTCGTGTGATGAATCTCGAAGAAGTCCGCTTCCGCAGCCTCGTGCTCAGCAGCCGCGAACGCGGCGAGCCGGATGAATCCACCGCCGCCAGTCTGCTCGCCGCTGAGGTCATTGAAGGCCGTCTTCAACTCACGAACTGGAACGACAAGATCGAGCAGTGGATCACTCGCGTGAACTGTTTGTCCAAATGGATGCCCGACCTCGAACTCCCCGCCATCGGCGAGGAAGACCGCCATTTGATCATCGAGCAGGTCTGCACCGGCTGCTTCGCCTACCGTCAACTCAAGGACAAAGACATCTTCCCTGCCCTGCACCAATGGCTCAGCCACTCACAGCGCGACCTGCTCGACAAATACGCCCCCGAACGCTACGCCCTCAAAAACGGCAAGACCGCCCGCATCGTCTATGACGAAAAGCAGCCCCCCAGCGTCAGCGCCGTCCTGCAGCACATGTACGACATCAACGAAAACCCCAAAGTGGCGGCGGGCCGCATCAGCGTCACCGTGCATCTCCTCTCACCCGCGCAGCGACCGATCCAGACGACCGGCGACCTCGGTCGGTTTTGGAAGGAAGGCTATCCCGCCGTGAAAGCGCAGTTGCGCGGCCGGTATCCGAAGCATGAGTGGCGGTAGGAGCGTGGACCTCCGAGTCCGCAGCAGCCCCGCCAACTGGATCACTTCACGCATAGGACTGAAACGCTTTTTCCTTCGGCGGAGTGCTGCGGACTGAAGTCCACGCTCCACAGAGTTCAGCCACTGAGCATCTATTGCCGTGGTGATAGCAATTCGATCGCCGCAGGCTCGCCTTCGACATGTATCTTCACCGTATTTTCCAATGCCTTGACCCGCGTCCTCCCCACGTCGCCCGGATAGAGTTTGCGCGGCAGCCCTGCGAGCTTTTCAAACAAGTAAGCGCTCTCAAGACCAAATGAGTATAAGCCAGCGCTAGTGAGAGAACCCAACGACTTGGACCATTGGAACGTAATCTTAGCGAAAAGCTTGTCGCGCTGAGTGATGAGGAAAATCGAATCCGTCTCAGCCGCCGGTTCCAACCGAAACTCCGTCGTCTCGCCATTGCTGTTCACGTGAGTCGCCAGAGCAAACGGTGCATCTGTCCCATTGTAGGGCGATTCATCATGCCACGATGCTCTCTCGACGAGACCATCACCTTGCCACTGATGGAACTGCAAATGGGCCGCAGCAGCCGCTTCGGGCGGCAGCACGATTTGTCCGGCGCTATTGAGTGTGGCAGTCATGTGAGAAGCATAACCTGCCGCCACAACGAAGGCAATTATCAGAGTGGTAGAGGTCAGCATGAGCGTGGGTAACGATTCACTCCCCGCTGCAATAAAGCGGCTTTTCCAGCCTTGAAAGGCCGGGCTACGAGACGGCTGCCGCTCTGCGGCAGTGAAGCCCGGCCTAGCTTTGACCCGCGCGCGCACCGTCGGCATGCGCTGTGGTCGGTTCCCGCCAGCGATAGCGTGCCGCCCAGGGGTTCGGCTGCCGCTCGACCACGTCGGCGATGAGGCCGCCCATGACGGGGGTGAATTTGAAGGCGTGGCCGGAATCACCGGCGGCGATGATCAAACCGGGGTGCTGCGGGTCGTGGTCGATCCAGAAAGCGCCGTCGAAGGTGTCGCAGTAGAGGCAGACGCGGGAGGAATGCAGCGGTGCGTCCGCGAGCGTGGGAAAAGTTTCGCGCAGGAAAGCGCGGTAACGCGCTTCCTCGCCGTCTGGAAGCATGCGCGGATCGCTGGCAAGCACGTGGCGGCCGGGGCCGTGGTTGGCGACTTTGACGAGGCCATCAGCGTTGGCGGGAAAGCCATACCAGCCGGTCTTGCCAATGTCAGCGCCCCAGACCGGAAACTGCGGCGGCGTGAAGGACCGCGGATCGTGCGGTTTGAAATGGAGCACCGTCTGCGCCGTGGCCCACATGACGTGTTGCACCTGCGGCAACAACGCGGGCGTCCACGCACCGGCGGCGACGAGAACGTGATCGGCTTGCCATGTTTGATTGGCGGATGCGATGCCGATGCAGCGAGCGCCCTCGAACAGCGGGCGCGGCTGGATGGCGTTCTCGATGAGAGTGATGCCCGCCACGCGTGCCTCGGCGGTCAGGCGGGCAATGACGCGCCCGCTTTCGACCCAACCGCCGACGGGATTGAGGTAGCCATCACGATAGGAGTGATGATTCCATGCTGGATGCAATTCATGCAGCATCGTGGCATCCGTGCGGAGCAGTGTGTGACCGCGTGCGGTGAGAAAGGCGCGGCTATCGTGCTCAAAGCCGCCGGGCTTCATCTCCTCACGCGACATGACGAGGAAGCCGGCTTC
>JBDNIB010000086.1:0-1496 GCA_041688535.1 Prosthecobacter sp. | reverse complement strand
TCTGCCGCGACCCTGCAGATCACATCCGCAGGCCGCCCCTCTGTGACCAGTAGGCGCACTTTCGCGGCATGGGAAAAATGCTCTGCGGTGATTTTTTTCAACGCTATCTCGGCCGCCTGTTTCATCTGCCCATGCAGTTCCCCCGTTTGAACGCGCAGCCCTTCATAGGCAGGCTCGGTGACGTGCAGCAGCACCACTTCAGCACCCGAGCGCTGCTGCAAATCCGCTGCCGCCGCCAGCGCCGGTTGCGAGCAGGCTGAAAAATCCGTGGGAACGATCAGCTTTTTCCAAAGATCAGGAGTGTTCATGCCCAGCATCAAACCAAGACGACCATGATGAGCAAGCACGGTTTGCCAAGATTCCTCAAACAGCAGGCGCACGTTGCCGCCTCATCGCTGCCAAAGCTTACGCGCCGCGCAGCTTGGACACGTCGTAGAGGCTGAGCATGGAAGCTAGCACCTCGTCGCGTTTGCCCTCCTTGAGCATGTCAAAGGTGACGTGCTTGCCGGGCAGCAGCTTGAAATGGCCGGAGCGGGTGCGGCGCAGTGCGCTGAGATGGGCACCGCAGCCGAGCTTCTGGCCGATGTCGTGCGCGTAGGTGCGGACGTAGAAGCCCTTGCTGCAAACGATGCGGAAGTCGATCTCCGGCGGGGCGAAGCGCGTGATCTCGTAGTCATAGACGCGGACGAAGCGCGGCTCGCGCACGACCTCCTGGCCTTTGCGGGCCAGTTTGTAGAGCGGCACGCCGCCGATCTTGATGGCGGAGACCATGGGCGGCATCTGGTAAAAGTCGCCACGCATGGATTCAAAGGCAGCCTTCACCTGTTCGAGCGTGAGATCGGCGGGCACCGGTTTTTCCTCGATGGTTTGACCTTCAGCGTCCTGACTGTTGGTGGTCTTCCCCAGGGTGACGGTGCCCACATATTCCTTGTCCTCGGACATGAGGAGGTCGGAGAGGCGGGTGCCGTTGCCCAGCACTAGGATGAGCATGCCGGTGGCCATGGGGTCCAGCGTGCCGCAGTGGCCGATCTTTTTCATGTTCAGGCAGCGACGCGCCACCGCGACCACGTCGTGGGAGGTCATGTCCTGGCCTTTGTCCACCAAGAGGACGCCGCTAATCAATTCGTCTGACTTCATGTTCGAGTACTTGCAAAAATTTCTCCGCTGCTTCGCCGATGGGACCCTTCATGCGTGCGCCTGCAGCCATACGATGACCGCCACCGCCAAACTGCGCACACACGGTGGAGACATCGAGCCGTGCGTCCTTGGAACGCGAACTGACGCGTACCTTGCCGTGATCGGTGTCTTCAAAAATGACGCAACTGACGACGGAGTCGATCATGCGCAGGGTGTCGATCAGCCCTTCGGTGTCACCGGGTTCCATGCCCGTCTGCTCAATGAGCTGCTGCGTGAGCTGCCAGCTCACGATGCGGCCCTCCGCACGGAATTTCATCTCATTGAGCATCGCGCGCAGCAGTTCGAGGCGGCGCACCGGG
>JBDNIB010000720.1:0-2549 GCA_041688535.1 Prosthecobacter sp. | reverse complement strand
GAGGCTGTCGAGTTCGCGGCTCTTGACGCGGAAGTATTCGAGCGCCTGCCCGATGGTGGCGTCAGTGAACTGAGCTTTGGGCAGAATGATCGCGTCGAGTTTCTGTTGGAGCGTGGGCTGGCCGGCGTCTTGGGCCTGGGCGATGTGGGTGGCAGCAAATACCGCGATGGCCGCAAGCGTGTGAATGTATGTTTTCATGGTGTGGCGGAAGAAGTTTCTATTGCGAGACCAGACCTATACGCCACGGGATGCTGCCGTATTTGTTCCCTTTATAGCCTTCGGTATCAACGCCCTGGAAAACGAAGCGCAGATTCGCGGGATCGACTTCGAGGGTTTCGTCGTTGCTGCTGCGGATGAGTTCGCCGTGGCTGATGCTGGTGGTCCAGTCGGGGGCTGGTGTGACTTGATCGACGGCGGCGAAGGGTTTTTCGCGTGTCGTGGCGAGTGGCTGCCACGGGCCTTCGAGCTTGTCGGCGAGCCAGGCTTTGTAGTAGCGATGGCCGGGGCCGAGCGCCTCGATGATCGTGAGGTATTGATCGCGACCTTTGAGCTTGTAAGTGCAGGAGGCTTCAAACAGCGCCTCCTTGGTGTCTTTGAGCACGAGTTCGGGCTTGGACCAGCCGAGCGGGAAGTTTGCTTTGGCGGTTTCGCGTCGCCAGAAGTGGCCGTCGTCGCTGGTGTAGAAGAGGTGGGCTTTGTCCGCGTCGCAGATGACCCAGAAGTCGATCCATTTGGTCTTCTCGCCGCCCTCCGGCAGCGTTTCGATCATGGCCTGCGGTTTGGTCCAGGATTTCGGATCAGTGATGTCCGATGTGGTGGAGAAATAAGGCGCGAACTTCAGCGCGCGGTTTTTGTCGGCCAGTTGGTAGATGAGATACCACTTCTGCTGCGGCGTGAAGAAGAACACCTGTGGGGCGCAGTGGTATTGGTCGTGGAAGTCGAGCGTGTGGCGTGTGGCTTTGTCCGCCTCGCTCCAATCGGTGAAGCTGAGGTATAGCATGTCCACCTTGCCTGACGCCATGCGATGCGTGGCGAAGAGATGCCATTTCCCGTCGTGAAACACCATCGTCGGGTCTTTGAGGGCGACATCTGGATCGGCGGCGTTTTCGGCGGGACTGATGAGTGGCGGCGAGGATTTCCAGCGGAACTCGCCGGTCGTGAGCCATGTGGGATCGGCGGCTGTTAGCAGAGTTGGTAAAATGATGAAGGGTAAAATGATGGATTTCATGGGAGAGCTGTTTGGAAGATCATCATTTTACCATCAGTTCGGCAAGAGAAACGTGGGCGAGGGATTCGACGCGTTTCCACGCGCCGGTGAAGTCGAGATGCCGCGTCATGGGTCCTGGGGCGACGATGCAGCGGATGCCGGCGGCGATGGCGGCGCGGAGGCCGTTGAGCGAGTCTTCAAAGATGACGGCTTCTGCGGGCTTTACGCCGAGTTTTTCAGCGGCGTGAAGGAAGAGGCTGGGATCGGGCTTCACCTTGCCGGTGTCGTCCACGGTGGAGATGTGGTGGAAGTGGTCGTGCAAACCGAGCTGGTCCATCCACGAGTCGATCCAGGTGCGCGGACTGCTGCTGGCGATGGCGATGCGCAAACCGAGCGCGTCGGCCTCCTGCAGCAGGTCGGCGACGCCGGGCAGGAGGTGCAGATGCTTGCGCAGTTCGTCCTCGTGCGTCTTGCGAGCGACTTCGACGGCGTCCCAGTCAAAATCGCGGCCGGTGAGCTGTTCGAGATCGCGACGCGGGTCGTAGCTGGTGTTGAAATCGGTGCCGATGACCTGTGCGTAGCGCTCCACGGGCAGTTCGTGGCCGTGCAGGTCGAAGATTTCTCTCCAGGTGTGGTAACCGGTGCTTTCAGTGTCAACGATGAGGCCGTCGAAGTCGAAGATGACGGCACGAATGGGCGGTGGCATGTTCCACTATGGAGTGCCGACGAATCGTCGGCCAGCCGGAATCTTCTTTGCCGACGAATCGTCAGCGCTCCATACTCCGCGATGTTCAGCCTGCGAAAACCATCACCCGAACGCCTGCGGGGCTTATTGGAGTCGTGGAGTGATGAACCGCTGAGCTACACGCCGCCGCTGACTGATGGATTCATCGCGGATGAGCATGCGGTGAAGCTGGGAAGCGGAGACGCGGTGTATGGCGCTGCCTGCGCGGCCTTGGATACGTGGGGGATGTTTCCGCAGTGGGCGGAGGTGGCTCGGCATGCCGTCAGCGGTCAAGAGACTGGGCAAATCGTGGCGATGGTGACGCGCATCTGCGGGCTGTGGTGGGTGAACCCGTGTCGAATTCTGCGGCGTTGTGATTCAGCGAACACCCACGGCTTTGTTTATGGCACGCTACCGGAGCACGCGGAGTGCGGCGAGGAGATGTTTGCCATCGAAAAGCACCCGGACGATAGCGTGTGGTATGTGATCCGCGCGTTTTCGCACCCGCGTCACTGGCTGGCCTGGCTCGGCTTTCCGCTGGCTCGTTGGTGGCAGTGCCGGTTTGTGCGGGATTCGCAGAGGAGGATGCAGCAATGAACGTGAAGCGTTCCTCATCGT
>JBDNIB010000719.1:0-4656 GCA_041688535.1 Prosthecobacter sp. | reverse complement strand
TGGGGGAGCCGCCCGGCAACGGACGGCTCTACCCGGAAAGCTGTGAATCTCGTGGAGATGCGATGTTCATGGCCTGGCATAGGCTTGCAACCGCCTACTACTTGTTGAAACGCGGGCGCACCGAACAGCAGGCACTCGCCGAAGTGGCTAAAATACTCGCTTGGGCCCGCGTTGCAGCCGTCGTGGATGCAGATGCTCGTCAAGCACGCAGCCTGGGTTTCGGTGATTTCGAGGATGCTCTTCAGGCCGTTGCCGCGACCGCCTGTCAGGACGACTGGATCATCACACGAAACACCGTGGATTTCGGATGCAGCACGGTTCCAGTCATGACTCCGACAGATTTTATCCAGCGCTTTCCGGCACAGTTGAATTCGTGATTTCGCTTCAGTTCTGCTTCACCAAGCGCATGTAGTCGAGTCCGACGTAGCGGTTCGGCTTGGCCTTGGGATTCGTGCCGGAGATGCGGATGACGAGTTGGTGCGGCCCAGCGGTGACTTGACCGAGCGGCTGCTTCAGCACGCCGGTGGTGGTGACTTTGGCGTCATAGAGATCGACCGGTGTGCCGAGGTCTTTGCCATCCAGCGCAAGCTGCACGATGGCGAAGTCGGGGGCGCGGGTGAGGACGGTTTCGAGCGTGTAGGCGGCGGCTTCAGGGGCGTTGAGCGTGATCTCGATCTGATCGCCCATCTTGCCGCCGGTCCAGAGGAACTGCGCATCGCCGCTCCAGCGGCTGCCGCTAAAATTTTTCATATTCTGCGGTTTCACCGTTCCTGCACTGGCCTTGATCGAAGCGGCGAGTGCTTCGCCTTCGAGCGCACCGGGCACGCGTTCCGTCGTGTCAGCCGGTGGCGCTTCTTTGGCGATCAAAGCCGCGCGTTCATTCGGTGTCAGCGGTTGCGGCTGCGCGGCCTGCCATTCGGCTTCGGTCACGGTTTTTGTGCGATGCAGCAGCACATGTGCGCCGACCATGCCGCCAGTGAGGATGTCGGGCAGTTTGTCGCCATTCACGTCCTTGATGACGATCTGCCGTCCGATGCCCGCTTCGCCATCGGCCTTCATCGGCCTTCATCGGCCTTCATCGGCCTTCATCGGCCTTCATCGGCACCCAGTCCACGCCCTCCTTTCCACGCACCAGTTTGAACCAATACACCACCGCGCCCGTATCCCACAGCGGCGATTTTTTATGATGCGACCAGTAGGTCTTGCCGGTGACGATGTCCTGCAGGCCGTCGCCGTCCATGTCGGCAAGCTGGACGCTGTGCAGCTCGCTGAACACGACGCCGTAGCGGTTCTGCGCGGCGCGGTCGCCCATGATGAGGTGCTCTTTGAAGCCGTACGGCGTCTGCTCATGCCAGGACAGGCCAAACTCATGCGCGGCGAGACTCGTGATCACGTCGTTGTCGCCATCGCCATCCACATCATAGGCAAACATCTCCGCGCCGCCACGCGGAGCGAAGACGGCCTTGTGCAGCGTCCAATGACCCTGCGTCAGACCTTCCGGCTGTTCGAACCAGCCGTCTTTGAAGAGCACGTCCTGCCGACCATCGCCATTCACATCACCCACGCCCAGTCCGTGGCCGAATTTCTCCGGCGCGATGCGTTCCGAGATCGGATAAAAGCTCCACTCTTCCAGCGGCCTGTTCCAGCTCGGCTCCGCATAACCAAAGTAGCCATCACGCGTGCAAACCAGCACCGGTTTGTCCTTCTCGACGAGATTCGTGAAGTGCGGCGACTCGTTGGAAACCCAATCGAAGACCTGATGCTTCGGCCACGGCGCTGCGTGTCCTTCCTTGCCTGGATTCTGATACACAATCGCCGGCGTGCCCGGAAATCCGGCCGTGAGCACACACGTCCAGCCATCGCCGTCGAAGTCATAGGTCCAGGCAAAGAAATGGTTCGCATACGCCTCACGCGGCTGCGGGAAGGCCTTGTAGATCAGGTGCTTCACCTTGAACTCCGGCCCCGCGAACCAGAACGGCCCATAGATCGCATCCACATGGCCATCATTGTCGATGTCCGCCGCGTTCACACCCTCCGAATAGTAGATGTCCGTGAGCCGCACCCGCTCAAACGTGTGCAGCACCGGCTGCGCGAAGGTGTGGCCGGAGACGAGCAGGACCAGCAGGAGAGTGTGCAGCGTGTTCATGGTGGAGGAGGTGCTTTTGTTCTGGATAGAAGGAGGCCCATTGCCACTACTTTGCTGGATGATCTCGATCAACTGAGTGCGCAAGTTGCCGTCTTATTGAGGTCCGCACAATAGGGTGACACGCTTTCACCAGAGGAAAGTCACTTCGATACGCGAGCCTCAATATGAAGGTCTCTCCGCGAGTCTCTCCTTCCAAAGTCCGAACAGAAACAGGTTCCCCAAAACGAGCCAGATCCCCGCGATGATATAGACCAATCGCTGACGGGCCGCATATTCAGCCATCACATCTGCAAAGGACAGAATTGATGCCTCCTTTGAGTTGGCGATGGCAACGTCCATCAGCACGTTGCCATGTTCCGTTGGCGAGAAGCTGATCTTCAACGGGGTTTTGACGGGGATGCGGCGATGCAGCTCGGACTCAGGATCGCGGTGATGATAGGACGTGCCGTCAGGATTGTGGAGCCAGACTTAAAGAAATTGGATCTCTTGGAGCCTTGTTTTTCGAGCATCTCGATTTTTGATGGGGTGAAAACTACTGATGGAAAATCGTTCTTCGTTTGGCCGGGGTCAGGCGTGAACAACCTGACAGTGATGACGATTCCCAGAGGAATGCCCCAGACGGGGATCAATGCTTTGATAGTGTCCTTGGAGTTCATACTGTCGTAAACGCCTTCGACAGCTTCAACTCACGTTTCGCCTTCGCATAAAATCCCGCATGCGCATGCTGATCGGTGTGCAGGTAGCACTGCACGGCGAGATCGCGGCTGTCGGGGGTGAAGGTGAGGAGGCGCGACATGGGCAGCGTGGTTTTGCCAGCGTGATAGCGGCTGAGCGCGGCGCAGTTGATGAAGTGAACGCCCCATTTGGTCTCGATGTGCGAGCGGCCACCATGGGTGTCGTCGGGGTTCGTGTGGGTGTGGCCGCCGAGCCAGAGATCGACCACGCCGGGATGTGCGGCGAGGTATTTTTCAAAGGCACCGGTATCGGGCGTGTCGTCGAGCCAGTAGAGGTAGCTCGCGCCTTTCGGGCCGCCGTCGGGGAAGTAGCCGTGGTAGTGGGAGGCCCAGTTGTCACCCTGCTTTTGATAGCCTTCAAAGGGACCGGAGGCCACGGTAGTCTCGCGCAGCATGTGGTGATGCGCACAGATGATGATGGCGTCACGATTCGACTCCACCTGCTGCTGCCACCACTCAAAGGTCTCGCTCGTCACCGCGCCCGCCGGATAGCCGCCGTTTTTGGCGCGACCACGCGGCGGGCCGCCGTCGTTGCGGTCGGACATGATGAGGAAGAGCAGGTTGCCGACACGGAAGGAATAGCGCTCCCAAGTGCCGGTGACGGGATAGCGCCTCTGCGCCGGATCGACTCCGGAGGTGGCGGTGTTTTCGCCGGTGGGATCGACCCACTTCTTGAACCACCACTGCGTTTCCTCATCGGGGCCGGAGGCGTCGTGATTGCCGGCGAGATCGTAAATGTCCTCGCGCCGATGCTTTTTCAGTTCGCCGTATTGTTTCACGACTTGCTGACCTTCCTTGTCGTCTGGTGCGCCCTGTCCACCCGCCAGATCGCCGACATGGATGGCAATGTCCCAGTCAAACGGCGGCACGCGGAGCTTCTCGTCGCCGAACTCCGACTGGCGGATCGCCTCCGCCAGTGATTCACGGCCTTTCTTGATGTCCGTGCCGACATGCGAGTCACCGCAGGCCCAGAGATGAAACGGCTTTGGCGGCGCAGCGGCCAGCGACGACGACAAACCGCCTGCGGCCAGCGCAGCAGAGGTGGTGAGGAACTCGCGGCGGTTTTTCATGGTTGGTGCAAGGTGGTGGCGAGTTCACGGGCCGCCGATTCCCACGCATCCGGCTTGCTGCTGCCGAACGCCGTGACCATGCGCCACGTTCCGGTGAATCCGGCGGGCATGGTGGCGTTGTTGAAGCATTTCAGGTAAAACTTCCGGTAGCTGCCCGGCACGTTCCAAATCATGGCGATGTGGTCGCCAAGTTTCGGCGCTTGAGTGAGGCGCGAGACGCCAAATTGACTGCTCTTCGGCTCATACACCGCCATCCAGTCCACGCGTTCATTGATGTAGAACTTCTTTGCCACCTCGGCGTCATCGCGCAACAGGCCCGCGTCGTTTGCGGTAAGGAAGGCGGACACGCTTGGCGTCCATGCGTGCATGAAATGATACATCAGCTTCAGCGGCACAGCCTCGGCGGTATGCACGGTCGTCGTTTCGATCAGACGATTGTCTTTGATCTCGATGATGTTCGTCAGATCGAAGGTGCGAATGCGCGACTTCCGCTCAAAGCGGAACGCTTGACCCTTCAGCTCCGCCGTTGGCTTCTCGACCTGCTTGTCGTCGATGAAGAAAGCGAGCGACTGCAGCTTCTCCGGCTCGTTCTCCAGATGCGCCGTGCCGATGAAACCGACATCGGGAAACGAGAATACCGTGCCATACGCGCTGCGCTCGGTCGTCATCGCCGCGCCGCGAAAGTCGATGCGCCCCGGCGTCCACT
>JBDNIB010000718.1:0-3476 GCA_041688535.1 Prosthecobacter sp. | reverse complement strand
GTGCTGTTGGTCTCGCTGCCCTACTCGCTCGGCGTCATCGCGAAACTACTCGCAGGCTGGTCATCGGATCGCACAGGCGAGCGGCGCTGGCACACGGCGGGTCTGCTTTTCCTCGGTGGCTTCGGCCTCGCCGCGCTGGTGCAGTGGCAGGGACATCTGGCGCTCGCCCTCGTGTGCCTCTGTGTGGCCGTGATCGGCATGACTGGCTACACACCGAGTTTTTTCGGCCTATGCGACGAGTTTCCTCGCGGGCACGGCCAATGCCGCCGCCATCGGCCTCATCAATTCCATCGGCAATCTCGGCAGCTTCGCCGGGCCGTATGCCATGGGCTGGCTCAAAGAGCACACGACTGGCTATACCGCAGGCGTATGGGTGCTTGCAGGCTCTGCGATCATGACGGCCCTGCTCGTGCTCGTGCTCGCTGTGCGACGAAACGATTCACCCAAGCCAAGCGAACTCACATGAATATTCCCACGCTGAGATCACTGCTGGCGCTGGCTGCGTCCAGTCCATTCGCGGCCCATGCTGAAACTCCCGCATTGCGGGCCGCCGCGCTGGAGTTCGGCATCACGTCGTCGGCGGGCGGTGTGACGGCTAGCAAGGTCGGCGCTCTGGTCCGCGAGGTTGCCGGGCCGCTGAAAACGACGGTGACGCTGTTGGAGGCGGAGGGCTCGCGGGTGTGCCTCATCGCCTCACACATGAACTCGCCAAAAGGCGCAAACATCAGCCCGCTGATTCGCCGCACGGCGGCTGAGGCGCTCGGCATGAGGATCGAAAATGTGCTGCTGATGGTCTCGCACAACCACACTGACTTCAATCTGGTGAGCAACCATCTCGAAGCCTCAGTGACTTACCAGATGAAGCCGGAGGAGATTCCCGCGCCGCAACTCGTCCCGGCAGGTGAGGACTTTCTCAAGCAGCTTGCCGCCACGGCGAAACAGCTCCCCGCATTGCTGCAACCCGTGACCGTTTGGTGGGCCGTGGGCAGCGAAGGACGCTTCAGCTACAATCGGAAAGGCCGCCGCGCCGATGGCAGCACCTACCTCATGCGCGAAGAGGACCGCGACCTCATGGGCGTGGATTTCAAAGGCGATGTGGATGAGCAGGCACCCATCGTGCTGCTTAAAAACGAGCAAGGCCGTGTCGTCACCGCCATCACCCATTTCACCGCGCATCCCTGCACCTGCTACCACCCGGAGAAGCCCGTTGTCTTTGGTGATTGGCCGCAGGTGGCCTGCGAACACCTCGCTGAGCACCTTTCGCCGGACCAACCGATCAGCGTGAGCTGCCTGCAAGGCTGCGCGGGCGATGTGAACTCCAAGGGCATGTTTCGCGGCGATGTGGCGCTCTCGAAAAAGTATGGCCGTATGCTCGCCGACAGTTGCATCGAGTCTTTGAAGGACTTGAAGCCTTCGCAGCGCGACGGGCTCGACTTTGCCATCGAAAAAGTGTGCATCCCGCTCGCGCCGCTGCCTTCGGAAGAGGTGCTGAAGACCGAGATCGCCGAGATGGAGGACTTCATCCGCCGGGCCAATGCGGGTGATGAAAACACTCTCCTATGCGTCGGCCAAAACTTCCCGCGCGAGCTCACGCCGGCCTATCGCGGCAAATTGGTGGAGATGATTCTACCCTGGAGCCGCTGGGCGCTCGGACTCCATCAGCAGGGTAAAGCGGACACAGTGGCGAAGCATCTCGAAGTGGATATTCAGGTGCTGCGTATTGGCGATGTCGGCATCGTGGGCATGCCGTTCGAGCCGTTCCAAGGCATCGGTCGCCAAATCCGCGTGGGATCGCCGCTGCCGCTCGCGCTGCCCTGCGGCTACACCAACATCTCCTATGGCCATCTCACCGACGGTCCAAACACCGGCGACGGCGAATACATGAGTGCCAACTACCGCTACAGCAAATTCCGCCCGCCCTACGCTAAACCCGCCGGCGATGTGATCGCCATCCAGGCACTCGAAACTCTCAACCGCTTCGCCAAACATGGGCATTCCAACTGAACCCTTCCATGAGATCGGCGCACACGCGCAGGTCGATGCCGATGTCATTCTCGGTTATCGCTATCCCGGCGATTCGCAGCCCACGCGCATCGGTGATCACGCCATCATTCGCAGCGGCAGCATCATCTATGCGAACACGACCATCGAGCAGCGCTTTCAATGTGGGCATCAGGTGCTCATCCGTGGCGAGATCAGCATCGGCAACCGCTGCGTGGTGCACCACAAATGCACACTGGAGGGGCGTCTGCGCATCGGCAACGGCGTGAAGATCATGGCGCACGTTTATGTGCCCAGCCGCACCGTGATCGGCGACATGGTCTTCATCGGCCCCGGCACCACGTTTTTGAATGCCAAGTATCCGATGCGACTCGATGGCGTGCAGGGTGCGACCATTGAAGATGGCGTCACCATCGGCGGCGGTGTCACCATCTGTCCCGGCGTGGTCATCGGACGCGGCTCGTTCATCGGCGCTGGATCGCTCATCAACAAAGACGTGCCGCCCTACACGCTCGCTTATGGCGTGCCCGCGCAGTTTCATCCGCTGCCCGACTCGCTTGCTGGCGGCAATTTACCTGAGCAACTTCTACCGCAGACGGATCTGTTCGGCGCGCAGCACGATGAAAGCTGGAAGGACGAGCCTCTGCTCTCGTAGGACTCGAATCCTATTATGAAATCATTCTTCGCCACGGCAATACTTCTGCTCGCCGCCAATGCAGTGCTGGCTGCGGACACCATCGACATCGGCTCGCGACGTGAGCTGTTTGTGGATCGTCTCCTGATTGAGAAGCTGGACAAGGCCACGCTCAAGATGCACGCGCCGGAGCCGGTCAGCGTGGCGTTGAAGCTGGACCAGCCCTGGGAGGGCAGGTTCAGCGGCTACATCACAGTGCTGCATGATGCGGGGCAGAAAATTTTCCGCATGTATTACCGTGGCACGCCCACGCTGCCGACCGCCTCGAACAAAACGGAATACACCTGCTACGCCGAGTCCAAGGATGGCAAAACTTGGATCAAGCCCAATCTCGGACTGCATGAGGTCTTTGGCACCAAGGAGAACAACGTGCTGATCGCGGACGATCCGATCGCCACCCACAACTTCGCTCCGTTTTTGGATGCGAATCCGGCGACACCTGCGGATCAGCGTTACAAAGCGCTTTCCGGCCTCGGCGGCAAAGGCGGCGGCCTGCGCGCCTGGTCTTCGCCCGATGGATTGCACTGGAAAAAGATGCGCGACGAACCGGTGCTCACTAAAGGCGCGTTCGATTCGCAGAACGTGTCTTTTTGGTCGCCGGTGGAGCAGTGCTACGTCGCCTGCTTTCGGGTGTTCACTGGCGGCGGCACGGATGAAAAGACGTGGCAGCCCAAAGGCGTGCGCTGGGTCAGCCGCGCCACCAGCAGCGATTTCATCACCTGGACGGCCGCGGTCATGATGAAATGCGACCGCCCGCTGGTGGATCACATCTACGTCAGCC
>JBDNIB010000717.1:0-4016 GCA_041688535.1 Prosthecobacter sp. | reverse complement strand
CGGATCGGCTCATTCGCTAGCAGACCCTTTTGAGCCAGTAACGAAGTCAAAGCGATGCTGCCCAACCCGCTGACGCTTTGATTGAGGAAGTTTCGACGTGAGAGAAGATGGTTTTGCATAACAGGATCAATAGAGGGTCATGAACTCGCTCGTGTTGAGTAGCGCACGGCAGTACATCAGCAGCCCGTGTTCGGAAATCAGTTTCGTGGAAGCGCCAAGCTCATCCGCACGCGGATCACGCTGGTAGGCCAGTTGAAACGCCCGCTTCACTTGTGCCGCTGATTCCTTGCCTGCCTCCTTTTCGAGCCGTGCGGACAGCAATCCGGCCTGCTGCATCGCAAACGTGCTGTTGAGGAAATTCAGTGCCTGCAATGGCGTCGTGCTCGATGTGCGACGTGGCGCGATCTGACCCGCGTCCGGCACATCAAACGCACCGAAGGTGTCATCAAGCTGCACGCGTGGCTTACTCTGATAAATCATGCGCCGGAACGTGTCGGGGCCGAACTCCTGCTTCGACTGATACACCTTCACATAGTTGTCATTCGCGTCGAACAGATCGAACCCCGGCCCGCCCATCGTCAAATCAAGCACACCGCTCACGGCGAGGATTGTGTCGCGCAGAGGCTCCGCTTCGATGCGCCGCGTCGGAAAACGCCACAGCAGCCGCGCACCCGAGTCCGCCTTCATGCCCGCATCGTTGGCCGTGCTCGCTTGCCGATACGCCGCCGAGTTCATGATCAGCCGATGCATCTCCTTCATGCTCCAGCCGCGCTTGATGAATTCCGATGCCAACCAGTCGAGCAGCTCTGGATGCGAGGGCTTGTCGCCGTTGAAGCCGAGATCGCTCGGTGTATCGACGATGCCAGTGCCAAAATGATAATGCCAGATGCGATTCACCATCACACGCGCTGCCAGTGGGTTCTTCGGATCGGTCAGCCACTTTGCCAAAGCTGCGCGCCGCTCCGCTTCCGGTGTGTCTTTGGCCAGTTCCAACTTCGTGCCGAGCTGTGAAAGCGCACCGGGGGTGATTTCCTCCTTCGGTGTCATGGGATCACCGCGTTGCAGTCTGAAGGTCGGTCCAGGCTGGTCAAACTTGCCGAGGTAAGCCATCGGGAAGCTTGTCATCTCCTTCAGTTCGCGTTGCAGCACTGCACGCCTTTGGCTGTGCCTCTTCACCTCACCAGCGCTATCACCTGAAACACCGCTCAAGGTCGGAATATCACGAATGCGCTCTCGATAATCCACTGGCAGACGATCTGCCGATGAAGCCAATGGCTTCCATGTTTTCCCATCAAGCGAAGACTCAATCACGTAATCTGTCGTCAACCGATCCTGATACGCTTTGCCCTTCTCGGCACGATCCCGACTCCACACGATGCTGTTGATGCTTTCTTCACGCGGCAGTTCGATCTGCAGCCAGCCCTTGCCCGCGTTTTTAGAAATCCAGCTCTTCGCATTGCCATAGAGGCCGTCATTCGCATGCGCGATCTGATGAATCGGGCTCGATCCATCGCTTAACACATCGGAGGCCGTCACCTTTGCGCCGTTCTTCGCCAGCGCCACGTTCTTGCCCGCAGAAAAGATCTCCAACTCGTCAATGCATGGCTGTCCGCCAGTCGTCGCATGGATCGTGAAACGCACAAACTTCGCCTTCACGGCATCAAAGCCCTCATGATTGGCCAGATGCGTGACTGGCGCGCGCAGATGCGGTTGTGCGGACGGAATCGTGTCATCTGCTTCTTCAAATAGCACGGCATCCGCCACCGTTGGTCCGCCGAGTTTGCCGCTGCGCAGAAGGAGAATCGAATTCTTCGTCAGTGCATGTGTCCCGACATACTTGAAGCCGCTCCAGCGTTTCTGTTCAGGTATGGCACCACTGCCATCGGCAAACTTGCTTTGATTGACGATGGCGATTTCGGTTTGGTCGTTCTTCGTATTCGCGTCGCCATCCAGATCAAGAATGTAGCGCGCATCCTTCGCATGCGTCGTCCATGCGGCCCAGGAGAGCCATACACGCTGCTTGCCCGTCACCCGCGGATTCCACGAAAAGAAATCTTTGCCGGCCTCATCCTTGACCGCGCCCCAGTAGCGATAGCTCTCGCCGAGATTCGGCAGGCGCGTCGCACCGCCTAGATCGGAGGCCTGGCCGATTTCGCTGCCGGGGGAGTAATCAATCGGCTTTCCATTCGTCGGCTGCTCGATTTGGACGCAGCCGATGGCATCCGGCTTCGCTGGCGGCGGCAGATCATCATCCACAAGCACACGCTTCGTGAGTTGCGTCTTCGGTTGGAAGCGTGAGAGCGCTGCATCAATCGCAGCGATCTCCAATCGCACGCCATCGGCTTTCTTTTGGCGTTCGGCAGCATCCGCAGGCCGCAGTTCACGCTCCGCATGCTTCACACCTTCAAAGATGGCCCGCACGTGGAAGTAATCTGTCTGCAACACCGGATCAAACTTGTGATCATGACAGCGTGCACAGCCGATCGTAAGGCCCAGGAAGGCGCTGCCCGTGGTGCTGACGATGTCATGCATTTCATCGGCGCGTTGATTGGCATTCAGCACAGGGTCCTGACCCTTCACTTGGTCCCAGGCTCCCGCCACGAGGAATCCGGTGCCCTCATCTGCGCCAAGCTGATCGCCTGCGATCTGTTCCCGCACAAACTGGTCATACGGCTTGTCTTTGTTGAACGAGCCAATGACATAATCGCGATACGGCCACGCATTCGGCCTTGAGCGATTCATTTCAAAGCCATGGCTCTCTGCAAACCGCACCACATCCAGCCAGTGCCGCGCCCAGCGCTCGCCATAGCGCGGAGAATTGAGCAGGCGGTCGATTAGATGCTGGATGCTTGATGCTTGATCCTGGACGAACTCCTGTTCGAAAGCGTTGGCTTCTTCGGGCGTCGGCGGCAGTCCGATGAGATCAAAACTCGCCCGTCGAATGAGTGTGCGGGCATCCGCAGGAGGATTCATCACGAGGTTCTTCTCCTTGAGCATCTCAATGATGAACGCGTCGATGGAGGCCTGCTTCGTCGGCTTGATCGGTTGAAAGGCCCAGTGGGTGATGCCGCCCTTCGGTTTCTCCTTCAGCACGATTTCCTGTGGCCAGGCAGCGCCCATGTCGATCCAGCGTTTGATCAGATCGGTTTCAGCCGTGGAGAGAGAAGGTTTCTTCTTCGGCATCTCCGGCTTCTCGCCTGCTGATTCCGGCACGATCATCAAATACAGCGGTGACTCCGTGGCTTTGCCCGGCACGATGGCTGGCCCGTCTTCACCGCCTTTGAGCACATCGGCGAGCGTTTCCATATTCAGGCCGCCCTTGGTCGTCACGTCATTGTGGCATTCGACGCAGTTCTTCACCAAAATCGGTGCCACCTGCTCGTGAAACAGTTTTGCGGCATCGGATTCGGCAGCGAGCACTCGTGCGCTTGCGATGAACAGAGAAACAGAAAGAAGGGATTTCATGCGCGGGAGATTTTTTTGGGCTTCGGCAGGGCCAAATCGGCCTCGGCGGTGATCAGATGCTCACGCATCGCTTTCGCAGCAGCGGCGGGATCGCGCTTTTCGATCGCGTTGAGCACGGCGGCATGCTGGCGCGCCGCATTTGCGGTCGAAGTGCGGCTGTAACCTTGCTTGAGGCTCGTTTGAATGAGTTCGGAGAGCGAGTGCAGCAGCAGCGTGGCGATCTGATTGCCCGAAGCCGCTGCCAGTTCGCGATGAAACGTCATGTCGGCGACCACCGCTGTTTCAAAGTCCGTCGTTTCTGCCAACTCCTTCAACGCCGTGCGCAGCTTGCGAATCTGTGCCGCGCTGGCGTTTTCGGCCGCGAGTCGCGCATTCTCCGGCTCCAGCATGAAACGCACCTGAATGAGCTGCCGCAGCCGCTCCTTGTCATCGGGGATCAACAACGCCAGCGAGCCGTTCAGCGGCTTGTGCAGCTTGTCCACGATCTTGGTGCCTACACCGTGCTTCACTTCGAGCAGGCCTTGCAGCTCCAGCCGCTTCGTCGCCTCGCG
>JBDNIB010000716.1:0-2456 GCA_041688535.1 Prosthecobacter sp. | reverse complement strand
GCGTCTGTGTGGTGATGGTGAGTTCCATCCAGACTATTAACCTTACTTAACCAATTGGCGATTTATTTTTGTCCGAATTCCTTATTCGGCATTCTCGACTAGTGCAGCGAGAGCATCCGAAATCCAAAAGCCCGCTTGCTCGCGCAGTTGCCGGATCAAGTCGGAGGCGTCAGCCAGCAGCCCTCGCTCGCGTGCTTCGATGAGCACACCGACCAACCCCGTCACAGGCAGGCCGAGCCGCTTCGCAGCGGCACGTCCCAGACTTTCATCCATGAGGAGAACATCGGCTCCGCTTTCCCGTGCGAGCACGATGGCCTCGGATTCGCCCGCACCGAGGTTCTGCCGCAGCAGGCTGACCAACGATTGATCCTGCACCCCTCGCCTTTCCAGCCAGGCGGCTTTCATCAGCTCTGCGACACCTGCGCGGCCATCATCCACCGCTGTGAGTTCCTGCCACACAGCCTCCGGCACCAGCAAGAGGCCAAACAACTCGTGCAGCAACTCCAGCCTGCCGATACGCGCCAGCGCGATCAAGGGAGACGAGTCCGCGACGACGATCATGAGCGGGAGCGGCGCAGCTTTTTTAACTGCGCCACATCCTCAAGCGCATCATCCACGTCATAGTGCGGCCCGATGCGCCGCAGAGCCAGCATGTTCATAAAATCCGCCACCGGCAGACCCGCCAGCTCAGCGGCACGTCCCATCGACAGTTTCTCTAGCCGGAACAGCGCCACGGCCAGCTCCACACGCACCTCATCGAGAGTCATGCGGGCGGATTGCAGCAAGTCGGCTGGCAAAGGCAGATGGTAAGTGTCAGTCATGCGGCCCAGCATCCGCAATCTTCGTGAAAAAGCAATCTTGCAGTCCTCCCAATGCCGCCAGGCCGCTGATCGCAGGCCGACAGAGGGAAAACACTTTGTACACTTCAAGCCCTCATGTCTCAGAGTGCGCGCCGCAAGAGGCCGGAAAGCCGCAGAGAAAGGCATTTCGATTCAGCCTTCTGGTGTTCGGGTGATCCTGACACCGTCCACCCGTGAGTTCACGGGAGAAGTTTGCCAAGCTGCGCTTTCAGAGTCGGGATGAGCTGCTCCACGACTGGCCTTGATCTCACCGTGGCTTCACGCCAGGCCAGCGTCAGCGTGCGCTCATAGCGCAATGCCTTTTCGGTCTGGCGCTGGATAATGGCGGAACCTGCGCTGAATGCGGTGCCCTTGGCAAATTCCGGCAGAAACCCGGCATAGTGTCCGGTCTGGATCGCCATCGCCACCTGCGTGTAGGAGGAGCACTCCAGCGCGGCATTCAGCTTGATGCCGTGCGCACGCGCCCTGCTTTCCAGAAACTGGCGGAAGTGTCCTTGCCCCTCCAGCACGGCCCAAGGGAACCGGGCCAGTTCTTCCAGCTTCAATTCGGTGGTGGTGCGCGACAGCGCTTTGGGCACGAAGGCCGCCTGCGCATAATGCCAGCAGCCCGCATGCATCAGGCTCGGCGTCACCTCCTCCTTGCGGATCAGCGCCACATCCACCTCGCCTTGCTGCAAGGCATCCACCAGCCTTGCGCTGTCCAGATTCTTGAAGGCGAAGACGATTCCACCGGTTTGCTGCTGCATCGCTTCACAGGCCGGGAACAGCAGCCATTGGATCAGCGTTTCACCCGCACCGATCACCACCCGCTGCGCCGCATCGCCCGCCCGCTTTTGCAGATCATCCACCGCTTGAAAAAACTGCCGTGCCGCCTGCGCCAGTTCCTTCCCCTGCATCGTCAGCCGGAAGGGCCTGCTTTGCCGCGCCAGCAACGCGACGCCAAACACCGCCTCCAGTTCCGCGATCTGCCGGCTGAGCTGGCTCTGCTTGTTCGCATCCCCGCGCGAAGCCTGCCCGATGCTCCCCGCCTCCGCCACCTCGCAGAGCGAGGCGAGACGTTCGAGGGAGAAGCCGGATTGGTTGGCGAGATGCTTGAACATGGCTGGATGATCATGTTGGATGCGGCATGGGGATTTGCAACTAACCACGCTCTAGACGAACAAACTCCCCGACACTCAGCCGTTCTGACATAATGACATCTGCAACCACAGTTCCAAAAGACCAGCCGCTTAAGTTTGGCATTGCCAATTTCAAAGCGTTTGGCCCTCAAATCCAGAGTGTCACCCTTCGGCCTTTGACGCTCATCTTTGGTCCGAACAGCGCTGGCAAGTCCAGCCTGCTGCATTCGCTGCTCTGGGCCAAGGACGTATTGACGACATCCAATCCAGATGTGCGAAAAGTAAGCGCTGCGAACGGGCAAGTGGACTTGGGTGGTTTCCAGCAAATTCGATTCCAAGGCAAAGGCGACCGAGATGTGTCCTTGCGAATCACATGGCCGTGTCAATCGGCCAGTTCGGTCAGTCGCGACCTTGCTGTTGCACTCCGGTATGGCACTGACCCTGCGCCACCCAACTTCTGGATTACGGCAGCACGCAT
>JBDNIB010000715.1:0-1534 GCA_041688535.1 Prosthecobacter sp. | reverse complement strand
TGGAGATCAAAGATGCCCAGCTCATCTTCAATCATGTCTGGAAGCAGCTCGAAGCCGACTACGGCCGTGAGAAGCTGCGTTTTCCGAAGGAGCTGATCCTGCTCGGTGGCGCACCCGGCGCGGGCAAAGGCACGAACACGGATTACATCCGCGAAGTGCGCGGCATCACGGCGCAGCCGATTGTCGTCAGTGCGCTGCTCGACAGCCCCGAAGCGCAGAAGCTCAAGTCGCAAGGCGGCATGGTGGGCGACCGCGAGGTGGTGGGCATCCTCATTCGCAAGCTGCTGGAACCTGAGCAGCAGAACGGTGCCATCCTCGACGGCTTCCCGCGCACGAAGGTGCAGGTGGAGTGCCTCAAGATGCTCTTTGATGAGATGATCCGCCTGCGCCGTGATTTTTCGGAGACACCTGGAGCGGTGCATTTCAAGCAGCCGATCTTCCACATCATGGTGCTGTTTGTGGATGAGGCAGAGAGCATCGCCCGTCAGCTCAAGCGCGGGAAGGAAGTGCTCGCGCACAATGCCGAAGTCCGCAGTTCCGGCCTCGGCGAGCTGTGGGAAGAACGCGCGACCGACTTCGACCCCGCGCTGGCGCGCAACCGCTACAAGGTCTTCAAAGAGAAGACCTACGACGCGCTCGTCTCGCTCAAGGAGATCTTCCATTACCACTTCATCAATGCGCAGGCCCCGCTGGAACTGGTGCAGCAGAACATCATCCGCGAGCTGGAGTATCAAAGCTCCCTGGAGCTCGATCCGCGCACCTTTGACCAGCTTCGCGACCTGCCGCTGGCCAGCGAGATCGTCCGCCATGCGCGGCAGGACCTAGTGCGGCGTCTCGATAGCTACAAGGTCGAGAAACCGGAGCTCATGCAGACCGTGGTGGACTTCATCGAGCAGAAGATGATGCCCATCGTCGTCCGCCATGCCATCTCCGGCCGTGCCGACATCAACACCGAAGACAGCCTCTTCCACAGCGCTGAGGCGCTGGCCATGCTCATCGACATCTTTTCCGAACGCGGCTTCCACGCCACGGCGGATGTGCATCGGATCGAGATCCCGGACCGCTTTGACCTGCAAACCGGCAAGATTCAGTGCCGGAAGAAAAAGGTCTTCCGCTTCCGCATCATTTTCAAGGGGTCAGAGATTCGTCGCGGGCAGTTCCTGCCGTGAGGAATCAAGGAGCGGCACTTGCCAAGTGCCGCCCCGCCAAGGAGACGGACTTGCCAAGTCGCTCAACCAACCACGGGACTTGGCAGGTCCCACTCCTTGGCCTCACGACCGCGTGATCTCCACCTGGTAAAACGGGCTCGGCCCGGTGGCATGGAGATCGGTCACGGTGCGGATCGTGCCGTTGTCCTTAAATGGGGGTCGGGATGCAACTGGCTGACAAATTAACTCTACTCTGTCATTTCGTTGAAATAAAACCTGTTCATTTCAGCACGCTCGCTATCGTGCCGCCATGATCCATCGTCACCGCCTGACTCGCCACGCAATCATTCACGCTTCACCGCTGAAGGTGTTGTCGGGCACCTCCT
>JBDNIB010000714.1:0-9556 GCA_041688535.1 Prosthecobacter sp. | reverse complement strand
TTAAGCAGTGCGACTTCAGCGTCAGTGAGGCGATTTTTGCCTTCCGGGGGCATCACATCGTCATCATCGCTGGGCAGAGTGCAGTTGATGAACATCGTGCTCTGGATGGACTTCCCAGGAATGATGTGCTGGCCGGGGCCGATCACCTTGGGCAACTCGGCGTCATCCAAGGCGAGCTTGCCTTTGACCTTTTTGGTGGTGCTGTGGCAAGCGAAGCACTTGTTGCGGAAGATCGGTGCGATCTGGGATTTGAAATCGACCGCAGAAGCGGAGGTGATGGTCAAGAGGAGTGCGAGGAGGATGCGGTGGCTCATGGCTGGTAGTGTGAGGAAACGATCAAAAGGGCGTTTTGACTAGCTTATTTTGCAATTTCACCGCGTTCAGCGCGAGCTGGACTCAAGGCGGCGAAGTTGCTGAAGCGACTGGTTGATCGCGTCCCGCAGGGTCTGGAGCCTGCTGATGCCCAGCACGGCACGGCTGCCGGAAACACTGTTCAGCAGCGGACTGGCCTCGGGAGCCGCTGAATTCCAAACATCCCCCTGCAAGGCACCGGGGTTTTTGGCACGCAGGACTGTAAACTCCGCGTTGAGCTGTCTGCGCTGCTCACTCATCTGCTTCTGCAACTGCTGGGTGGGGTTCACCGCCTGCGCCGTCTGCCCACTTGTTGTGGGCACTGGATTGGCCCGGTTTTGCGCGAGCGCGGCATCGAGCATGCGGGCTTCTGCCAGCATGCGGTCACGGTGTTTTTTCTGGGCTTCCTGCGGGTCGTAGCAGGCCTCCCAGCGGAGATCGGCGTTGGTGTCCGCCAGCGCGACCTTGATAAAGCCGCCGTCATGCCGGATCGCCACCTCATCCGCATTGACGGTGGTCAGCACCGCGTCTTTGAGATTTTGGCCGTTGTCGAGCTGTAGGGTGGGGTACTTCCTGCCCTGCATCGCATTGCGCCGCTGGGTGCGGAATTGTTCAAACTCAGCCTTCAGCGCGTCGAGTTCCGCCGCCGTCTGCTGGAGTTGTTCGTTGCTTTTTTGCAGCTTCGTCTGGGCTTCCAGCAGTTGCAGAACGCGCGTCTGCTGCGTCACTAGGTCAGCCTGCGTTTGGCGAAGCTGCTCGCTGGCTTGGTAAATTCGCTGCTGGAGCTGCTGATTCTCCATCTGCAGGATTTCGTAGTCGCCCTGCTTCACACAGCCCGTCAACAGGCCCGCTAGGGTCAATACCCCGAGCGTGGCAAGGACCTGACGCGCGGGCAGCAATGGCAAAGTCATGTGAGGCATACTGTAGACAATTCAATGCCGCATTGTCACGCGCCCGTTTTCGCTGAATGCGCGGCTGGCTGAAGGCAAACAAGCACAGCAGCAGCTCAAAAACTCGGATTATTGATAAATCCGATAGACAATCCGTAATATGTTTTGCGGCAGCTTGCTTTCGTGGCATTGTAAGGCAATCTCAACCTCCCTTTCCCGCCCTCCAAATCTCCCCTTATGAGTAAAGCCTCCCCCGAAGACATCAAACTCGCCTCGCATGGCCTCCGTGGTCAAATCGCCGAGGAGTTCGCCGACACCGCGCTGAGCCATGTCTCGGACGATTCCAATTATCTGCTCAAGCATCACGGCTCCTACCAGCAGGATGACCGCGACGTGCGGGCGGAACGCAGCAAGGCCAAGCTCGACAAGGCCTGGAGCTTCATGATCCGCAGCAAGATGCCCGGCGGCCGCATCACCGCAAAACAGTGGCTCATCCACGATGATCTTTGCACCAAGGCTTTCGGCAACATGCGCCTGACCAACCGTCAGGGCATCCAGCTTCACGGTGTGCTCAAGGGCGGCCTCAAAGAAGTCATCCATAACGTCTGCCACAGCGGCCTTTCCACCATGGGTGCCTGCGGCGACGTGGTGCGCAACACGATGGGTCCGGCGGCACCAATCAAGGACGAGGTGCATGCCGACACACAGCGGCTCACGGAGGAATTGAGCAATCGTTTCCTCTGGCGCAGCCAGGCCTATGCCGACATCTGGCTCGACGGTGAAAAAATTGATCCTAATTGGATTCAAGACCCCGAGGTGAATCCGACGGTGCGTGCCGTGACTCAGGCCGCCGAGGGCGATGATCCGGTATATGGCAAAGTCTATCTGCCGCGCAAGTTCAAGATCGGCGTCGTAGTCCAGCCGCTCAATGATGTGGACGTCTATTCGCAGGATCTCGGCTTCGTGCCGCATGTCGTGAACGGCAAAGTCGAAGGCTACACCATCACAGTCGGCGGTGGTTTCGGCATGAGCCACGGCCAGCTCGCCACGCGGCCGTTTTTGGCACAACCGCTGTTTTATGTGAAACGCGAAAACGTGGTGGATGCCGCCGAGGCCGTTGTCACCACACAGCGTGACCACGGCAACCGCACCGACCGCAAGAACGCACGCATGAAATACACCGTGCAGAGCATGGGCATCGAGGCGTTCCGTGCCGAGGTGCAGCGCCGCCTGCCGGGCATCGAAACCTTCCCTGCCAAAGAATTGAAATTCGACACTGTCGAGGACAACCTCGGCTGGCATGAGCAGGGCGATGGCAGGCTCTACTGCGCCGTCCACGTCAGCATGGGCCGCATTGTTGACTGCGAAGACGGCCCGCAGTATCGCAGCGCCTTCACCGAGATCGCCAAGACGCTCAATCTGCCCTACGTCGTCACGCCCAACACGAACCTCATCATCGCCGAGGTCAAACCGGAGCAACAAGCCGAGGTGGACGCCATTTTGGCGAAACACGGCGTCGTTCACAGCGATGGCATGACCCGCGCCCGCAAGGTCGCCCACGCTTGCGTCGCTCTGCCGACCTGCGGCCTGGCCCTCAGCGAATCCGAGCGCGTCCTGCCCGGCTTCATGGACAAGATCGACGAAACCCTGCGCGAACTCGGTCTCGAAAACGAACCGATCCTCTTCCGCATGACCGGCTGCCCGAACGGCTGCGGTCGCCCCTACAACGCCGATTTCGGCTTCGTGGGCCGCTCGCCAAACAAGTACGCCATGTTCATCGGCGGCAGCATCCGCGGGAATCGCCTCGCCGGACTCGAATACAAGACCGTGCTCGGCGAGGACGTGCCCGCCAAGGTCCGCACCTTTCTCGAAGCCTTCAAAGCCGAGCGCCAGGACGGCGAAATCTTCGCCGATTGGTTTGGTCGCACCCGCGTCAAAGGCGCGGAGCCCATCCCCGAACAGTTCCACATCGAACTGGCCGAGCGCGCCGCGAAACTGGCAGAGCTAAAAGTGGCGGAAGCGGGCTGAAGTTCCGTCAACCTTGATGTGCCATGAGCAAGCACCTGCCTCCGCAAACATCACGAGGCAGGATGACTTTCATCCGCTTTGTCGTGGGCACCAATCAAGAATCGGCCAAGCACCAGACCGGAGTGGTGATTGAACTACGCCTGCTGAAAGAGTCAGGTGAACTGCCAGATTACGAACACCCGCATGTCGAAGAACTCTTCGCGTGGCTGAATGACCACATGCCCTGCCCGCCATTTTCCACTTCAGACTGGCCGGATGATGTCGTCTGCTGGTTCAAGCCGTCCGCGCAAACCTTCATTGCCAAATTCCGCGAAATGA
The DNA here is from genome assembly GCA_041688535.1 of Prosthecobacter sp. Lineage (GTDB taxonomy): Bacteria > Verrucomicrobiota > Verrucomicrobiia > Verrucomicrobiales > Verrucomicrobiaceae > Prosthecobacter. The sequence goes on along the minus strand of JBDNIB010000714.1, from coordinate 5,969 downwards.
TCGCCATTCTCGAAGAGCACGGTCGCTTCGTCCGCACGCTGACCACCACCGACCCCGGCGTGATTCGTTATGAGGATGAGTTTCAGGTCGTGACCTCGTCATGGCGGTTTTGAAGCGTGTACCAGAGAGGGCTGCGTCATCGAATTCACCCATCACCAGACTTGTCGAAGCCGCCGAACTGCGGCATGCGTAGGCGCATGACCCTGCAAACCTACCATTTCCTCCATCTCATCGGCCTGATCCTCGTTTTTGTCGGTTACGGTGGCCTGCTCTCCAGCGAAGGTGCCAAGAAGGCGATGAAATGGCACGGCATCGGCCTCGTCATCAGCTTGGTGTCTGGTTTTGGCATGCTGGCGAAGATGGGCAAAGGATTGCCCGAAGGAGCGCCTTCGCTCTACACGCAGCATTGGGTGATCATAAAAATCGCCCTCTGGCTGGTGCTTGGCTTCCTGCCGGTGCTCTCCAAGCGCCGCGTGCTGTCCCCGCAGGTCGTGGTACTGCTCGCCATCCTCACGGGTGCGGCACTGGCCTATCTCGGCTACTTCAAGAAGGTGTTTTAAGGTGGCTTGGCAGTTGTGTAGTTCCGCCTTCAGGCGGTTCTTTGCCTGACCTGAGCCGCCTGAAGGCGGGACTACAATACGGCCTGATTTAAGCCCCCAGCGCCTTGCTCTTCTCCGCTGCTGCACGCACGGCTTGGATCAGCGCATTGCGCAATCCGTATGCTTCGAGCTGTTCCAACGCGGCGATGGTCGTGCCGCCGGGGCTGGTGACTTCATCGCGCAAGGCGGCGGGGTGTTTGCCGGTGTGCAGCACCATTTCGGCGGCTCCGGCGACGGTTTGCGCCGCCAGACGCACGGCCGTGGCTCGCGGCAGGCCCATGAGCACGCCGCCGTCGGCCAGAGCCTCAATGACGGTGTAAATGTAGGCCGGACCGCTGCCGGAGAGGCCGGTGACGGCATCAAGCAGCTTTTCGGCGACTTCATCCGCCGTGCCGACGGCGCCGAGGATCTTCGTGGCGAGCGCCGCGTCTTTCGCGGTCGCTTTGCTACCACGCGAAAAGGCCGCAGCGCCGACGCCGACGAGCGCGGGCGTGTTGGGCATGCTGCGGATCACCCGCGGTTTGCCGCCGAGCCAGATTTCGAGATTCGCCAGTGAGAGTCCCGCCGCGATGCTGAGGTACAAGCGCGAGCCGTTGACTTCGGCGAGGGCTTCGCACAGCGCCTTCATATCGCCAGGTTTCACCGCGAGGATGATCACGTCGGATGCCGCCGCCACTTCCGCCGGGGTGCCAGTGATGGATTTGCAGGTGAGGCATTTGCGCAGGCTGTTCACGGCCTCGGGCACCACATCGCTCAGCGCCACGCTCAGGCCGGTTTTACCAAGCGCCAGCTCCACGCCGCGCAACAGCGCGCCGCCCATTTTCCCACAGCCTATGAGTCCGAGTTTCAACATGCCGCGACTGTGCGGTGAATGCGGCTTTGCGCAAGTCCGCCAATCTTCCCCTTGCCAGGCGGGTCGTTTTCCTGCCATTCTGCCGCCTCCGGTTCAAAAATGCACGCCGACCACTTCCAGCCCGAAAAAATCATCGCCGCAGGGCCTTCGGCGAAGGTGTATCGCGGCGTGGAGCTAGCGACTGGGCGTAAGGTGCTGATCAAAGCCCTGCTGCAGGACCACGAGACCGCACAGCCGCTGGACCGGGAAAAACTGCAATTGCTCGTCCCCGCTCTCATGCAGATGCGGCATCCGCAGATCGCCGGATTCATCACCCTGCTGCTCACGGAGGACGAGTTCGCGCTCGTGTATGAATTCATGCCGGGTATGAACGGCTGCGCCTTTGCCGCCGAGCGCAAACCCACGCCAGCGGACGTGCGCGCACTGGCGGTGCAGTTCATGCATGCGTTGCTCGTAGGCGAGCAGCAGCGCCAGCCGCACGGTGATCCGAAACCGAGCAACCTCATCATCGCCGACCATCCCGGCGGCGGCTTGTTTCTCCAGGTGCAGGACTGGAGCCTGTCGCTCGCTCGCACGGAGCAGCCGCCGGAGACGTTGTGGTTTCGCGCGCCGGAACTCCACATCGGCGGACCGCCCACCGTGCAAAGCGATCTGTTCACCGCCGCCGCGAGCCTGTTCTGCATCGCCACGAACTCCGCACCCGCGCAAGGCGACACCACCGAGGCGATCATGGCCGACTGGCAGGTCTTTGATGCCCGCAGTGTGCTACAGCACATGCGGCCGGATTTGGACCAGCCGTTGTGCGACTGGCTCGCCTGGCTGTTGAATCAAGCGCCCCACCAGCGCCCGCACTCGGTGGCGCAGGCGCTCGATTTGCTGATGCCCAACATGCACAGCGGCTTCATCCACCTGCCGCAGCAGGCGCCCGTCATGGCCCCTGGTACGCAGACGACCCCACTCGCCACCGCCACGCACCCCAATGCGCCCAAGCCGAAGCCCATCGTCCAAAAATCCGCGCCATCCACCACTGCCAAAGCCAAAGCCAAAGCCCCGCCGGCCGCACCGGTGAAAAAAACCTCCGGTCGCCGCACCTTCATCGCCGTGGCGTTGAATCTCACCGCCATCGTCCTAGTCGGCATGTTCGCCTGGCCTTTCGTCAGCAAAGCTATCTCCGGCACTAAGATCACCATGGCAGAAGACAGTGGTCAAACCACCACCGCAGCGAAATCAGCCGCGCCGCCGCCAGCCGCCGGTCCCGGCCTGAACGGGCGTTATGTGCGCATCGAAATCCCCGGCAGGGGCAAGATCCTCAATCTGGCGGAGGTCCAGGTCTTTAGCGGCGGCACCAACATCGCCCTGAAAGGCACCGCCACGCAGAGCAGCGTTAGCTGGGAAGGCACGCCGGAGCTGGCCATCGACGGCAACACCAACGGCGACAAAACCAAGGGCAAGAGCGTCATGCACACAGACGGCAGAAAGAATACCAATCCGTGGTGGTTGCTGGATTTGGGCCATGAGGTCCCACTGCAAAGCATCAGCATCTGGAACCGCACCGACGAGGACTTTGGTGATCGCACGATCAACCTCACCGTGAAGGTGCTCAACGCGCAGCAGAAGGTCGTCTGGGAGAAAAAGGGCCTGCCCAAGCCCGAGCCGAGCCTGGAACTCACCGTCGGCCAATAAACCGCCGACTCAGGTACCCTGACCGGATAAACTCGCCGTATCGAAGCAATCAATATGCTCGGTGGGATAAGGCGCTGCCACTTCCTATCAGCGAACGACCTCCACCGGAGTCCCGACGGCGCTCTCCCGGTAAAAAATCTCCGCCATCCGGTGTGGCAGACGGATACAGCCATGCGAAGCGGGATAGCCCGGCAGGTAGCCTTCATGCATACCGATGGCACCGGTGATGCGCATGAAATACGGCATTCTTGCCGCATCAAAGATCGCTCCAGCAGGACGACTGTCTTTCCGCACATCAATCTCACGTTTAAGCACCATTCCATCCTTACTGATATAGTCTCCGAATAAGGAAGATTTGTGATCGATGTCCTTCTCCATGACGCTGAATTTACCCGTTCGCGTCTCCATTCCTTCACGTCCCGAAGACATGGGCGAAAATCCGGCGATCTGCCCGCCTTTGTAAAAATACACTCTCTGGTCACCGAGGCGGATCTGCATCTGTGGTGACCCGGTCAGCAGATCGCCGTGCCATTGACCTTGGTCGGGGATCACCTGCCGCGATTTTTTTTCGCTGCGGCTGGACCTCGGTTCTTTTTTGACGACTACTCGCTCAACCCAATACCCGCCTCCGCTGGGCATTGGGCGTCGAATAAGCACTTCCCTCTCGTTCGAACACGAAGATACAACCGCCAGCGTCAGCAGAACAAGGATACCACCCAGAAACTGGCGTCGAAAAAAGCGTTCGAGTGCATTCACCATTTAAGGCTTAAGCAGGACTGCCACTATGCCGCAACTGGTTTCCGAGTGCCTTGTTCGACAGATTCGTTAATTCAGCGAGAGATCTAGACAACCACACGTCTTCTGAGACCCGGACTTTGCTGCCTCAAGCCACCGCCAGCTTCTCCATTTCCTCCGTCGCTTTCTCCCATTCGGCGGTGAGCTTGGGGATTTTAGTTTCCACGGCTTCCAATTCGGCGCTGAGGACGCGGAACTGGGCGGCGTCGGCATAAGTGGCTTCTTCTTGAAGGAGATTGACGATCTCGTGCTTGCGCTTGTCGAGTGTGGCGAGCTCCTGCTCAATGTGGAAGATGCGCAGATCGAGTTCCTTCTTGACCTTGCTGCGGGCGTTGCGCGCATCAGCTTCGGCACGGCGCTGCTGCTTGCTCTTGGGTGGCTCGTTGGCGGTGGGAGCGGTGTAGGCAGTTGGCTGGGCGTTGTGCAGCGTGGCAGTCAAGGCCTCGCGGGCGCTGCCGGCCTTGGTTTTATCGAGGTAGTATTGGTAATCGCCCGCGTAAGGCGTGATGACGCCAGCGCTGACGTGCAGGACATCCTTCGCCATCTGGCGGATGAAGTGAACGTCATGGCTGATGAAGACGAGCGTGCCTTCGTATTGATCAAGCGCACCGATCAGCGCGTCGATGCTGCCCATGTCGAGATGCGTCGTCGGCTCATCCATGAGCAGGAAGTTCGGCGGGTCGAGTAGTAGGCGCACGAGCACGAGGCGTGACTTTTCACCGCCGCTCAGAACGCCGACGGGTTTAAACACGTCGTCGCCATGAAACAGGAAGGAGCCGAGCAGGGTGCGGCACATGTTTTCGCCGGGCCGGCTGAGTAGATCCATGGCGGATTGCAGCACGGTGTGGCGCATGTTCAGCACATCACCGCGATACTGGGCGAAGTAGCCGAATTTGACGTTGTGGCCAAGCTCGCACACGCCGGCCTGCGGTGTGAGGGCACCCGCGAGCAGTTTGAGCAGCGTCGATTTGCCCGCGCCGTTCGGCCCGACGAGCACGGTGCGCTGGCCGCGTTCGATTTCGAGATCGAGACCGGAATACACGGGCTGCTTGCCGTAGGCGAAATCAACGTCCTTCACGCGAATGACGCGCTGCCCGCTACGGGGCGGCTGGGGGAAGCGGAATTTGACCGTTTTGGCGTCGGCGACAGGCGCTTCGACCTTTTCGATGCGATCGATCATCTTCGCCTTGTCCTGCGCGCGGGAGGCGAAGTTGGCCTTGGCTTTGAACTTGTCCACCCATGCCTGCATCTTCGCGAGTTCGCGCTGCTGGTTGTCGTAAGCGCCCTGCAATTGCTCGGCGCGTGCGGCTTTTTCACGCAGGTAGTTGTCGTAGTTGCCGACGTAGCGCGTGATCTTGCTATGGGCGATTTCGAGAATGCTGTCGGTGAGCGCGTTGAGGAACTCGCGGTCATGCGAGATCATCAAAATGGCACCCGGATAGCCCTGGAGGTAGTTTTGAAACCAGATGAGCGATTCAAGGTCGAGATGGTTCGTCGGTTCGTCGAGCAGCAGCAGATCCGGCTCCTGCACGAGCAGCCGCGCTAGGTGCGCGCGCATGACCCAGCCGCCGCTGAGCGTGCGGGCATTACGCTCGAAGTCCGACTCGCGAAACGCGAGACCGCTGAGGATGCGCTTCGCTTTTGGCTCGACTTCCCAGCGGTGATTTTCATCGACATGCCCGGTGGCGAGTTCGAGCACGGTCACATCTTCAATCGGTGCGCTCTCCTGCGGCAGGTAGCCGAAGGTGATACCGCGCTCCATCACCACCTGGCCATCATCCGGCGTGGTATCCTGCAGCAGCAGCGAGAACAGGGTCGATTTGCCGGCTCCATTCGGCCCAATGAGGCCGATTTTTTCGCCACGGTTGATGTGAAACGACACGGCGCTGAACAAAGTGCGGCCGGCGTAGGTTTTGCTGACATTGGAAACGGAGAGCATGGGAAAGGGGGCGCGCACAGTGCCGCTGATTCGCCCGGTGTCGAGAGCGCAGGCACGGTGCAGGCCGGAACCGCCCATGCACTTCACACTTGCATCTCCG
>JBDNIB010000713.1:0-8687 GCA_041688535.1 Prosthecobacter sp. | reverse complement strand
CCAATTTTGGAAGCCACCCGTGTCCTGCGTGGTGAATTTGAGTTCCTGCGTACCGAGTTTCACCACCACCTCGCTGCCTTCGCTGCCAGTGCCGCAGCCGTGGACCACCGTGACCTTGTAGCGGCCTGGCTTGACCACCTCGAACTGCCATTCGGCAATGTCATCCTCGCTGGTCCAGAAGCCGAGGCAGTTTTTTTCGGGCTTCGGCTCGTAGCGCATGTTCTCCGACCAAGTCGTGGCGCTTTTGGCCTCAAGGACGATGCTGCCATCTTCGGCCTGCTCAGGCGCCGGGCCTTCAGGTGCCGGAACAAAGGCCACCTCATGCAGTTCAAAACCGGATTCAGCGCCGGTGGAGCCGATGTACAGCACGAAGGGATAGGTGCCCGGCTTCTCGACATACACATTGCCGTAGGAAACGCGCTTCGGCTGGCTGGCGGCCAGGAGTGATTTTTTCAGCGGCTGCTGGCCGAAACGGAACTGCGTGCCCAACGAGGCATGCTTCAGCGTGTAGGTCACGCGCACCTCGTAGCGGCCCGAGCGCTTGGTGGTAAAGGTGGTGCAGTCGAACTGCTCCCAATGCTGCGCCTCCATGCGCTTGATGTCGTCGAGGTTGATGACGATCACGCCGCGCTTCGGCTCGTCCGTGCGCACGGCCGGTTCATCGCTGCCGAAGCCGTTCAGTTCCACCGGATCGGCGGCGAACACCGGATCCTGTGGCTGCTCTGGCGCGGCGGGTGCCGACTCCGCAGCAGGCGCGTCAGCCTTCGACTCAGCGGTAGCAGGCAGCTCCGTTTTGCCACAGGCGTTCAGGGCAAGGAATAGCGCGAAAGCACCGGTGGCGTGGGAAAGGGCGTAGCGTTTCATGGTGGTCAGGGTCGCCATGATGCAGGCGGCGGGACTGCCCGCAACCGAAACGCACGGAGACTTTCGTGCCCACCAATCCGCATTTTGTCCCGATTAGGCTCTTCCATTCGGCATTCCACCCTTTCCCATTCGCTGATTCGAGCTTGATTCGACCTTTCCATTCACCCCCGTCATTTCTCATGAAACTCACCTCCTGGAACGTCAACGGCATCCGTGCCTCCCTCGGCAAAGGCCTGCGCGAATACATGCTGGACGGCGACGCCGATGTCATCTGCCTCCAGGAAACGAAGGCGCAGCAGGAGCAGGTCGATTTGTGCTGGTTCACCGGCTACGACGCCGTTTGGAATAGCGCCGTGAAAAAAGGCTACTCCGGCACGCTCATTCTCAGCCGCGTACCGTTCAAGACGAGCACGCTAGGCCTCAGCATGGACGAACACGACCGCGAGGGCCGACTCATCACCGTCGAGTTTCCCGATTTCTACCTCGTGAATGTGTACACACCGAACTCGCAGGCCGAGCTTGCCCGCCTGAGTTACCGCCTGTCCTGGGACGCCGCCTACCGCGCTCATTTGAAGAAGCTGGAGCAGAAAAAGCCCGTCATCGCCTGCGGCGACCTCAACTGCGCGCATCAGGAGATCGATCTCGCCAACCCGAAATCAAACCGCATGAATCCTGGCTTCAGCGATGAGGAACGCGCCAGCCTCACCCAGCACCTCGACGCCGGTTTCCTGGATGTCTTCCGCCAGTTCGATCCCAATCCCGGGCGCTACACCTGGTGGACGCAACGCACGCCCGATGCACGCACCAAGAACATCGGTTGGCGGCTCGATTACTGGCTCGCTTCAGAAAAACTGCGCCCCGCGCTCAAGTCATGCACCATCCGCGATGATGTGCATGGCAGTGATCATTGCCCAGTGGAGCTAGTGGTGGGGTAGCACCTCGAAATCTTGTTTCGCAGCAGCCGCTGATCACACCGTGATCCGCCGATTGCGCGCCGTGATGGGCCAGCGCCCGGTGAATTGGCCGTTTTCGATGATGTGGGCCTCGCCATGCATGGAGACGGTCGGGCAGACGTGCCGGGGAATGCCGTGCAGGGCCTGGCCGATGTCGAACTCGTGAGCGCGTTCCGTTTCGAGGACGAGATGCTCCTCGCTCTGCATCACCGCGACAGCATCCGGCAGTTCCTCGAAGCGGACGCGTGGATGCGGATTCTCGGGCGCGACGGATTTGTGGCCGAGGTCGAGCGTGAGGCGATTATGGCCGGGTTTGCTGATGACGCGGGCGAGCAGCACGGCGGCGGGCTGGAACGGCAGGTCGGCGGGGTATTTGTCACCATAACCAAAATCCCACAACACGGTGGTGCCAGGACTGAGCGTGCGGTCCTGATGCGCGGCGTGAATGCCGAAGGTGGGCGATCCGCCAGCGACGAATTCTTTGACGATGAGGCCCTCTCCCTGCAAGCGGCAGCGGAATTGATGCACCGGCGCAAATGCGGCCTCGCAGCGTTCGCGGCGCACATCAAGGTATTCATCATGAATGTGGCCGTCGTAGGCGTGAATGCCGCGGAATTGCAGCCTTGGCGTGTCCCGGATGACATGCACCAGAATCGCCGCCTCATCGCCGGGCACGATGCCGGTGCGGCCCATGCCACAGTCGATCTCGATGAACACACCCAGCGTGACATTGTGCTGCTGCGCGGCGGCGGCGAGAAAGCGGATGGTTTTCTCCGCATCGGCGATGGTGGCGAAGGTGGTCTGCGGATATTTAAGCGCGAGTTCGGCGAGACGATGCGCGTTTGGGCCAACGCAGGGCATGGCAAGCAGCACATCGCTGGCTCCAGCGGCGGCACACATCTCGGTCTCCGCGATGGTGGAGGTCTTGAACTTAATGATGCCGAGCTCGACCTGTCGCATGATGAGCGGCGCGGTCTTGTGAGTTTTCACATGCGGGCGCAGCCGGGCCGGACCACCGGCGATTTTGAGCATGAGCTGAAGATTGTGCTCGATGCGCTCGCGGTACAGCAGCAGCGCGGGGGATGGGATGTCGGCTTCGTTATCAATGTGGAACCAGGCGGGATGCATGATCCATCGTGGCAGGGACGACAGGTGCGGTCAAATGCGCGCATGGGGCGGTTTTTGCTCGCAGCGGGGGTGTTCTTGCCTAGCCATTGCCGCATGCAAGCCCTGCCGACCCTCAGCGAAATCGAAACCGCGAAGGCGCTCATTCGTCCGCACATTCGCGAAACGCCGACCTATCGCTGGCCGCTGCTCGAAGCGGGGCTCGGCTGCGAGTTGTGGCTGAAGCATGAGAACCACACGCCGGTGGGTGCTTTCAAGATTCGCGGAGGACTGGTCTATATGGACGAGCTGAAACGCCAACAGCCCGAGGTGCGCGGAGTGATCGCGGCGACGACGGGGAATCATGGGCAGTCCATCGCCTTCGCGGCCAAGCTGAACGGCTTGCGGGCGGTGATCGTGGTTCCGCATGGCAACAACCCGGAGAAGAACAACGCGATGCGCTCACTGGGCGCTGAACTCATCGAACACGGTCGAGAATTTCAAGAGGCACTCGAATTTTCGCGCGAGCTGGCGGTGCAAGAGGGGCTGCATGCGGTGCCGTCGTTTCATCCGTGGCTGGTGCGTGGCGTGGCGACGTATGCGCTGGAGTTGTTTCACTCCGTGGCGGATTTGGATGCTGTGTTCGTCCCGATTGGCCTCGGCTCCGGCTTTTGCGGCCTCGCGGCAGCGCGGGAAGCGCTGGAATTGAAGACGAAGATCATCGGAGTCGTGTCCGAGCATGCGCCCGCTTACGCGCTGTCGTTTCAGCAGCGGCAGTTTGTCGAACAATCGAGCACGACACGGGTGGCCGAGGGGGTGGCGTGCAAAACGCCGAATCGAGAGGCGCTGGAGCACATCATGCACCATGCGCACGACATCGTGACCGTGAACGACGACGAGGCCGTCACCGCGATGCGTGAGATCATTCAAGCCACGCACAACATCGCCGAAGGCGCGGGTGCGCTGGCTTATGCGGCGTTGAAAAAGCACCGCGAGCAGTGGCAGGGTAAACGCGTGGCCTGCATACTCACGGGTGGCAATGCGAGCATGAACATGCTGCGCGAAGTGCTGCAAAATGGATGCCCGAGCTGAAGGCCAACGACCTTCCGTCTGTCAGCCCAGGGTTGCGCGAAGCGCTACCCTGGGGCCAATCGCGACCACACCCAATCTCTCAAGAGCGAACCGCAACGCGGTTCCGTCCTCCTCCGGCGACCATGGACGGAACCACATTGTGATTCGCTCTTTGGCAAAAAGACGTTGGTGGCGTGTACCCAGGGTTGTTCCAACCCTGGGCTGCATGACGCAAGCCCGTTGGGCTTGGCATTGGACAACGCCCCTCCAATCACCGCTTCGGTACGAACGGCAGCAGGATGTGCGAGGGATGCTCGCGGCCGTATTCGATCGTATTGGTGGCGATGACGGTGCGGCGATGCTGCTGGAGCGGTTCGCCAGTGTTCGGGTTCACGTCGAAGCGCGGGAAGTTGCTGCTGCTGATGTCCACGCGGATACGATGCCCCTTTTTGAAGACGTTGCTCGTGGGGTAGAGCTTGATCGTGAAGGGATAGACTTTCCCTGGCTCCATGAGTTTTTCTTCCTGCAAGGAGTCGCGGAAGCGGGCGCGGACGATGCCATCCGTGAGATTGAGGTCGAAGCCATGCGGCCAGTCGGCGCTGGGCGGATAAACATCAATCAGCTTGGCGGTGAAGTCGGTGTCCACAGCATCCGATGAGGCCCAGAGCTTCACCTCAATCTCGCCGGTGATTTCGATATCCTCGGCGAGCTGCGGAGTTTGGAACACGAGCACGTCGCTACGGGCGGACAGCGGGATCGGCTTGGGCCAGTTCCAGAATTTTTCGCCACCGCGCTGGTCCCACGCGCCCTGCTGCATGATGCCGTCGCCGGAGGAGATGTTACCGCCGAGCGTCGGCACGGGGTTCTTGGGATCAAAGTGGTAGGACGTCCATCCACCCATCTTTTCCGGCTTCACATCGCTCAAGAGACCGTCGCGATACAAATAGAATGGCGTTGGCTTCGTGCGGGCCAGCGGCCATTCGTTTTCATCGCGCCAGCTTCCGCCGTGGTTGAGCAAGCCGTCCTTGGTCTTGCTGGCGTCGCCGGTACCCATGACGAAAATGCGCACTTTTTTGGCGAAGGGCGCGGCTTTGCCGACGCTGTTGTCGATGCCCTTCATCCAGTGATCGAACCACTCTTTACGCCAAGCGAGTTGGTCCGTGATGGCCGCGTCGGCACCGAACTCAACCTGGCCATGCGCTGACTTGTTCTGCGCGCCGTGAATCCACGGACCCATGATGAGATAGACATCGCTTTTCAGCGACTTCGACAGCGCCTGAAAATTCGCGGCGGTGTTACCGGCCCAGGAGTCATACCAGCCGCCGACGAGATAGGCCGGCATGTCCTTGTAGCGCGTGGGGTCGGCCAGGATGTTGTTCTGCGCCCAGAAGGCGTCGTCTTTGCCGTGGCACATGGCCTGGATGAGCCAATCCTCGTATTCGGGGGCGAGCTTGAGCGGGGTGGAGCCGGGACGCAGCGGCAACAGCGAGAGATAATCCCAACGATGATCCGCCATCTCTTTCAATTCGGCCTGCGTGGCGGGATCGAGCGCGGCATTGCTGCCTTTGCCGGCATTGAGCATGATCCAGTTCCAGAAGCGCATCTCAAACGCGCCCGCATTGCGCATGCTCTGTCGCCCCATGTTGGACACGGCATCCACCGGGATGACCGTAGTGAGCTGTGGTACCTTTTCCAAAGCCATCGCGTGCTGCGTGCCGCCGACATACGAGGTACCCACCATGCCGATCTTGCCGTCCGACCACGGCTGCGCGGCGATCCATGCGGCGCAATCGGTGCCATCCGGGCCGTCGTCGGTGAGCCAGTGCCACACGCCTGCCGACGCGTAACGCCCGCGTGTGTCCTGGGCGACGAAGACGTAACCATTGGCGGCAAAGTACTCGCCGCAGCTTTTCGCGCCGTCTTTGTTGTAAGGCGTGCGGGTGAGGATGACGGGCAGCCTGCCGGTGCTGCCAGCAGGCAGATAGACATCCGTGGCCAGCTTCACGCCGTCGCGCATCGGCACCATGATGCTCTTTTCGACTTTGATGGCCGACTCCTGGGCGTGAAGCCAAGAGACAGCCAAAAAGACTGACGCGAGCAGCGAGCGCCGAACCATGAGCTTACTCCGCGAGCAGTTTCGCCACAGTTTCTTCCAGACCGCCGCGTGCGTTGGTGCTCACGACCATGCCTTTCTTGTTCAGCAGCCACATGGCCGGAATCGAGTCGATGCCGTACTTGGTGGAGATTTCATTCTGCCAGCCTTTGCCGTCGAAATACTGCGGCCACTCCATGCCCTTCTCCTTCACGAAGCCTTCCAGCTCCGCCTTGTCGGAATCGAGCGAGATGCCGACGATCTCGAAGCCCTTCGGGTGCAACTCCTTGTAAGCCTTGATCACGTTCGGCAGCTCCGCGACGCACGGTCCGCACCAGGTGGCCCAGAAATCAATGAGCACGACCTTGCCCTGCAGCTTCGCCAGATCGACCTCGCGGCCGTCCACAGCGGTGAATTTCATCTCAAGCGGCTTGGTTTTGATCTCGGCGGTGGCCTTGATGCTTTTCACCTTGCCTTCGACCATTTTGTTCATCTTTTCAGTGGGGAAATCCTTCAAATGCTTCTCGGCCTTGGCAATCCAAGCGGCACTGTCGCCACCGGGAGCCTCGGCTGCTTCGGCGGCTTCCATGACATTGATCAGGCTGGCCTGTGACTTCGTTTCAGGCTTGGCGTCTTCGGCTTTGAGGATGTCGTCCAAGCTGATGGCAGCCTTGGCGGGCGCCGGCACTTCCGCGACCTCGCGGGCACGGGTCACCATGGCTTCAAACAGCGCGGCCTCCCAGCGTGCGGGATTGGTGGGAGCGGCCTTCATCGCGGCGGCATAGGAGGCATCGAACTCGATGAGACCCTTTTTGAGTTTCGCGATTGCTTCTTCACGGGACTTTGGCTGCTCCTTCGGGTTCTTGATGCCTTCGACGACATCATTGACCTTTTGCCATTCGGCAACGCCGTCAGCAGCAGAGAGATAAGAAGAAACGGTCAGGACAAAAGTCGTGACCCCGATGCGGAGAAGGCGGTGCGCGTTCATGAGAGCAGCCTAAACGGAGCCAGCCGCCGCTGACAATCTTTTACGCGAAGATTTCCGTCACGGCCCCACCGTGAAGACCGCCCTTGCGGTGAAGGTGGGGGCACTGCGGTTGCCGACGACTTGGCCTGCGGCGTTGCTCACTTCGACTTCGAGGCCCTTGGTGCCGCGTGTCAGGCTCTTGCGCAGGTCGTGCTCGGTGCCAAAGGATTTGAAGACCTCGCCTTGGGCGAAGTTGAGGTTCTCTTTGTCCGTGAACTGCACAGGGCTGGCCACGGCGAGGATGATCTCGGTGCCAAAGGGTTCCTTCATGCGAAAGCGGAACTCTCCGGCGGCGAGGTCGCCTTGCTTCTGTGCGCCGATCTCCACCGTCTCACCGCCTTTAAGAAAGTTGTCGGTGCGGGCGCTATTGGGGAAGATCTGCGACAGCACTTTCTCCGCGCTGAGGTGGTAGAGGCGCAGGAAGACGCCCTCGGTGCTCTTGACCTTCACGGTCAGCAGCTCGCCCTTCTTGTAGTCAGCTTTGTTGGTGGTGATGGTGAGCTTGCCACCATCGCTGAGGGTGACTTTGCCTTCGTTGCCACCGGCTTTGGGGGCACCACTGGTGAACTCGGCGTAGTCGATGGGGTGAAAGTCCTGCACCGTGTAGCTGAGCGCTGCGGCGATGGCTTTGAAGTGGTCCAGCCAGTTTGCGCGGGGGAAGCCGAGACCGCTTTCAAACTGCGCGGCCAGGCTCTCCAGCGTGGCATCTCGGCTGTCCTTCAGGCGTTGGAGGAAGGTGGCGTCCTGCTCGCCGAATTCGGCGGCGAGTGTCTCAAGGCGGATGTCTTCTTTGAAACGGCGGTAGAGCTTGTCCACGGGGTCCACGGCCACTTTGAATTCGGGCGTGGCCAGGGTCAGTGCGGCCATGTAGTCGGCCTCATCTTTATCAAAGGCGGCAAAGAGCTTTTCCTTTGGCACATGCAGCTCGGTGATGTGGCGCGCTTCATCCCGGTCCAGCCCAGCGGCGAGGGCCACAGGGCCGACGAGGTCTTCAAAGGCATCCGCAAGTTCTTTGCCATCGCTGCCGACTTTCAGGCGCTTCATGCCTTGGTCATGGCAGGCTATGCAAGAGATGCCGTTGATGATCACCCCGTCCCGGCGCTTGCGGTCCTGCACGATGTCACTCGGGCCACGGTCGATGCGTTTGCCATCGCTCGTAGCTAGCAGATAGGCGTGCAGGCCGTTGGGCAGGCGGAAGATGAATTCCCCGCCGTCATGCTGGAATTCGCGATCTTTGTTTTTCGTTAAACCGGCACCCACGGGGCCGAGCGGGCTGCGAAAGAGATCGTCATGGCCGGTGCGCACCAGCGGGGTGAAGTCGTAGCTCTTCCAATACATGCCGGTCGTGGCCTCATGCCGCTCGATGAGGCGATTTCCCTGGCTCACACCGCTTTGGCGGAAGCCGGCCCGCAGCGCGCGGCCTGCGCGGAGATTTGCCAGCGTGTCCACGCCCTGCATTTTTTCCAGCTCCTGCTCGGTGGCAGGCAGGTGCAGCAGCTCGTGGTAGAGCGGTGGCTGGCTGGCAGCAAAGACGAACCAGTCTGCCCGCAGGTAGCCGACTCGGCTGTGCGTGTAT
>JBDNIB010000712.1:0-4409 GCA_041688535.1 Prosthecobacter sp. | reverse complement strand
GAGCCACCGCCGTGTTTCGCGACACCTGCTTCGAGCGCTGCACGCATTTCCGGCGAGCTAGCGAGTCCAAGGTAGTCATTGGAGGAGAAATTCATCCATTCGCGACCGCCGGAGCGCACGATGATGCCGTTCATCTCGTCCAGTGGGCGCAATTCGCGCCATAGCCCCTGCTCACGCAGTTCATCGAGCTGGTCAGTGAGGTTCCAGGGTTCCATGCGGTCAGTCCTTCAGGCGGCGTTCCACCACCTCGTCTTTCGCCACGCCCAGCGCCAAGGCCTTCTCATAGTGCCGCCGTGCCAACTCCAGCGCTGGTGGCCGGCGTTCCAAATGCATCAGCGCCATGTTGAAATGCGCGATGCCATAGTCCGGTTTTAAATCGAGGGCTTTTTGCAGTTCCGACTCCGCTGCGTCAGCCCAGCCGAGCCCCTTCACGGCGATGGACATGAAATTATGCGCCCGCGCATCCTCCGGGTCTTCGTGAATCGCCCGTGCGAAGCACGAAATCGCCCGGTAGGCATCTCCCTGCCGTTGCAGCAGCAGTCCCAGCGCCGTCCATGACTGCGTGAGGCTTGGGTTGAATTGCACGGATTTCTCAAAGCACTCCAGCGCCCGCTTCATCTCGCCCGCCTGCTGCTCCACCGCTCCTAGGTTTGCCCATACCAGCGCGTTGCCATCGTCCATCCCCAGCATTTCCTCATAGGCCTCGCGGGCTGCTTTCCAGTCTTGTTTGCCAAAGGCCGCCGCTGCCCGCTCTCCCAGCACCTTGGTGTGTGGCGGCAACATGCCGGTTTTTTCCATCTTGGCCGGGTTCAACTGCGCCGCGTCCTGCGCGTGGCAAACAGCGGCCAGCAGCAGGAGTGCGGTGCATTGCAGGGAATTCATAAACGTCATGCCAGCGACCATGCGCAGAAACCGCCTTTGGAAAACCCCTTGCGCATCTCTTGTGAACAGGAATGTTCGCCCGAACAGCCAGGACGCACGCCATGTTTATCGACACTGACACCCGCCTCACCACCCGCCAGCAGGAACTGCTCGACTACCTGCGCAGCTACCAACGCACCCAGGGCGTCATGCCCTCCACGCGTGACATTCAGAAGCATTTCGGCTTCTCCAGCCAGACCGCTGCCATGAGCCATCTGCGGGCACTGGAAAAAAAGGGTGTCATCCAGCGTCACGCGCACAAGGCCCGTGCCGTCGTCTTCCCGGAAGATCTCGACCGCGCTGAAATCATCGACATTCCCGTCTTCGGCACCATTCCCGCCGGCATGTCCGAGGCGGACATGGTGCAGCACGCGGAAACCTGCATCTCCGTCGATGTGAACACCCTCGGCATCCCGCGCACCACGAAGAGCTTCGCGCTCAAGGTGCGTGGCGACTCCATGATCGGCGCCCACATCTGCAGCGGCGACCTCGTCATTCTCGAAATCAAAGAGCCGCGCCAGCGCGACATCGTCGCCGCACTGATCGATGGCGAGACGACCCTCAAGCGCTATCTGCTCAACGACAGCCAGCCCTACCTGAAGGCAGAAAACCCTGAGTTCCCCGACCTCATCCCCGCCCGCGAACTCGCCATCCAGGGTGTCATGATCGCCATGATTCGGCATATGCGGCGGGACGGTTGATCGCAGGGCATTGCGTGGGGAAAAGTTTTTTGAGGGATTCAACTGGGATCGGGGTGACATTAGATGAGCAGCGCTTTCAATGCGGCTCATCCAACCAAACACTAACCAAACACCAACCATGAAACCCGTTGTTCTGATGCTTCTTGCCGTCACTACCCTTACCGCCGTGTCCTGTGCCGGTCGTCCTACGGTACCTAGCCTGAGACAATCCTACAATGGTAAGCCCGTGCTTACGCGCGCCAGCCACCCTACTGGCGGATCAATGCACTCGGTTGATGGCGTTTATCTCGGCCGCCGCTACTATCATCCGCCGGGGGGCAAATCGGGCCTCGCTTGGATCGACGTTTATGGTCAGCGTTGATCCAATGGTTCGCCGTCTCTTTGCTAAACCTCAACTGCACCCGTCATGAAACCTGAAGATCCCGATCCCCTCGATGATTTGCTCGCCCAATGGCAGTTGCAGGACGAGCCGCCGCCGGATTTCCGTCGTGAAGTCTGGCGGCGCATTGCTCTTGAGACGCGTGAACCCAAATGGATCGAGCGCGTCGCTTGGTGGCTCCTACGGCCCAAGCGTGAGGTGCTTGTTCTGGCCACCGCCGTCATCTTCGCCGTCGCCTGGGGGATCACCCACCCGCCTGGATACGAACTCACGCCGCAGGACGTCTATGTGATGTCGATCAGCCCCTTTGATCAGAACCACCTTGGTGGCAGTCTGCCATGACACCTGCTGGCAGACTCCTTGGCTTCGCCTTCATCACTGCCGCCATCGCGGCCATGGCGCTTTGGGTCACCCGCGAGAGCCTCCGCCCGCGTGAATCAGCCCAGGAGGTTGGTCTCCGCTGGTTGAAGGACGAATACCACCTCGATGAACAGACCTTCGAGCGCGTCAGCACGCTGCATCGTGACTACTTTCTAAAGTGCGACAAAATGTGCCATCAAATCGCCGCAGCCGACCGTCCGCTGCTATGGCGTACGCGCCAACGCGGCCGCCAGACAGGCGACCTCAATGCTAAGTTCAACGAGGAGCAGGCTCTCTGCGGCGATTGTGAAAAAGCAACCACCGATCACCTGCGGCAGGTGGCGACCCTCATGCAGCCACCCGAGGCTGAACGCTTCCTTGAAGACATCCTGCCCATCCTTCACCAGCAGCGTCTGGAGCATGACCGCCGCGTCTCGTCCAGCCTCCGTCGATGACACACGCCCGGGACGACCTTGATCTCGAACTCATGCGCCGCCTTGCCGAAGGCGAGGAACTGGCCCTCAACCAGCTCATCAATGTTTGGAGCCAGCCGCTCATCACCTATCTGACCCGCCTCACGGCCAGTCATGCTACCGCCCAGGATCTAGCTCAGGAGGTATATCTGCGAGTTTATCGCCACCGTTTCCGCTTTCGCCCTTCGCAAAAATTCTCCACCTGGCTCTTCGCCATCGCCACGAATCTTGCCCGCAATCATGCCCGTTGGCGCGGACGCCATCCCGAAACGTTGCTCGATCATGGAAACCTTCGCGAGTTGCCCGCCGCAGCCGCAACTGCCTCGCCTGACGAGCAAGCCATCACCAATGAGCGGCTTGCCGCCTTGCAAAAAGCCGTCGCCGAGCTGCCGCAGGAGCTGCGCGAGGTGCTCATTCTCGCCACTTGGCATGACATGAGCCATCGCGAAATCGCCCGGGTTCAGCATACGAGTGAAAAAGCCGTCGAACTCCGCCTCTACCGCGCCCGCAACTGGCTGCGCGACCTGCTGGCTGCGCAGCTCAGGTCCTAGCCGATATAGCGCTCGCGCAGGTGCTTGATGTGCCACTTCGCATCCGTCGGCTTGCCCGTCGCCTGCGTGATGATCTCCTGCGGCAGCAGCGCTCCGCCCTTTGAATGCACATGATCGCGCAGCCACTTCAACAGCGGCGCGTAATCGCATTTCTCCAGCGCAGTCGCGATCTTCCGTTGCTTCTTCGCCGTCGCAAACAACTGCGCCGCATTGAGATTTCCTAGCGTGTACGTCGCGAAATAGCCCAGCCCGCCCATGCTCCAGTGAATATCCTGCAGGCAGCCACGGCGGTCATCCGGCGGTGTCATGCCGAACAGCTCGCGGTACTCCTCATTCCACACCTGCGGCACGTCTTTGACCGCCAATTCGCCGCTCACCAGACGACGTTCAATGCCAAAGCGCAGCAGGATGTGCAGGTCATAGGTCGCCTCGTCCGCCTCCACGCGGATGAAGCTGAATTCGCTGCGTAGCATCTCCTGCATGACCGCATCTGGCTTCACTTTGCGCAGATGGGGAAACAGCTCCTGCGCCCGTGGCAGCCACTTCGCCCAGAACGTGCGGCTGCGGCCGACATGGTTCTCCCACAGCCGGCTCTGCGACTCGTGAATGCCCAGCGACGCCGCGCTGCCGCTTGGCAGGCCGTAATCCAGCCCCGGCAGCCCCTGCTCATACAAGCCGTGTCCTGCCTCGTGCATCACGCCGAAGAGCGACGACAGAAAATCCTTCTCGTCATACCGCGTCGTCAGTCGCACGTCGCCCGGTCCGAGCGTCGTGCAAAACGGATGCGCCGTCGTGTCGATGCGCCCCGCCTCGAAATCAAACCCCAGGCTCGCCGCGATCTCGCGATTCAAAATCTGCTGCTTCTCGATCGGATATCGCCCCTTCAGCGCACCTAGCTTCACCTGCTTCGACTTCATCACCGCCTCACGCGCAATTTCAGCGAGTTGCGGACGCAGTTTCGTAAACAGTACCGCCACCTCGCGCTTCTTCGCGCCGCGCTCATACAAATCCAGCAGCGCATCAT
>JBDNIB010000711.1:0-3727 GCA_041688535.1 Prosthecobacter sp. | reverse complement strand
GGCTATGTGCAGAACTTCTACAACTACTGGGGCGACATCCTGCGCATGAAAAGCCAGATGGTCGGCGGTGGCCAGAGCCTGCCCGCCTTCTACGGCTACTCCAAGTGGCTGAAGGACAGCCTGCGTGATAACAAGCCTTACGACCAGATGGTGCGCGAGGTCGTCGCCGCCGACGGCAAGAGCTACGAGAACGGCGCGATCGGTTTCTACATCCGCGACTACAACATGCCGCTCGACAACATGGCGGTGACCACTCAGATCTTCCTGGGTACCAGCATGGTCTGTGCCCAGTGCCACAACCACCCCTTCGACAAGTGGTCGCAGATGGACTACTACCAAATGGCCTCGCACACTTACGGCATGACTGGCAGCAACGGCCTCACCAACCCGCTCCTCGCACAGGCGATTTATGGCGGCGGTAGCATGAAAGGCGGCAAGAAGGGCTACGGCGGCACGGTCTCCAAGTTCGAGCTGCCCGAAGGGATCGAGCGCAAAGATGTCTCCAAAGCCATGACGGAAATTCTCCGGCCCCTGCGCTACAACACCGTGCTGAATGAAACCCAGAAGCGGACACTCCGGCTGCCGAGTGATTATCAATACACCGATGCCAAGCCCAAGCAGGTGATCGCGCCGCTCATCCCCGCCTCATTCAGCAAGGATGGCAACATCGTCAAAGAAGACCAGCCGCCCATCGCCGCCTACGCCGCCTGGATGACCAGCAAGGACAACCCGCGCTTCACCACCGTCATCGCCAACCGTCTGTGGAAAAAACTCATGGGCCAGGGTGTCATCGAACCCGTCGATGAGATCACGGACAGCACCGTGCCGAGCAACCCGCCTCTCATGACTTTCCTGGAGGAGACGATGAAAGCCGCGAACTACGACATGAAGATGCTGTTGAGCGCCATCCTGAATTCCCAAGCCTACCAGCGCGTCGCCTACACGAAGGATGTCGAGCTTGGCGAGGTCTATCACTTCCCCGGTCCCCTGCTCCGCCGCATGAGCGCCGAGCAGATTTGGGACAGCCTGGTGGCGCTGTACAAGCCCGGTTCTGACACCCCCAGCATCGAAACCAAAATCGAGGCCGAGATCTCCCTGCGCCGCATCGAATGGCTCGACCGCGCCTTGAACAGCCTCACTCCGGCGCAGCTCCAGGCCTGCACCGTCAAAGTCGCCCAGCGGCAGAAAGAACTCGCCGCCGAAGTCCGCGCCGCCCAGGAAACCATGGAGGCTGCCGCGAAGGCGAAGGATGAAGCCGCCATCCGTGAGGCTCGCAAGGCCATCCAGAACCAACGCAAACGCATTGATGAGGCTGTGGACGCCGTTGTGTATGACGCTGGCTTCAAGCGTTTCGCCGAACTCGCCCGTAAAGGCAAACTCAACGAAATCACGCAAGACGAAGTCTTTGCCAAGGAAGTTACCGCTGCCATCAAGGCCAAAAAGGACGGCGCTGAACTCAGCATGGATGACGCACTCGCCCTCCTCGCTAAACAGCGCCGCACCAAGTATCAGGAGCTGGCCAAGCAACGCCTAAAAATCGATACCGAACGCTTCCAGGTCGATGACAAACAGGACAGAGCGTCCCTCGCCGCCTGGGAGAGCTTCCGTGACAGCTACATGATTCGCGCCGCCGATCTGCGCAGTCCAGCGCCCAACGGCCACTTCCTGCGCTCCTTCGGCCAGAGCGACCGCGAACTCGTCGAAAACGGCAGCGATGAGGCCAGCGTGAGCCAGGCGCTCATGCTGCTCAATGGCAAGGTCTTCAGCAACCTGATGAACCCCTACACCGTCATCGCCCGTTCCATGGATCGCGCTCGCAAAGGTGGTCCTGAGTCCGTCATCGACACCGTCTATCTCAGTCTGCTGAGCCGCCGGGCCACCGCCGAGGAAAAAACCCTGCTCCAACCCATCGCCGACAACGTGGACACCAAGGACCGTGGCGACATCCTCTGGACGGTGTTGAACACCCGCCAGTTCTTCTTCATCCAGTAAAACATCAAAAACGATCTTCCACGCGGAACGTGCCCCCACACGTTCCGCGTTTTTTATGGCTATGCGATGACGCCCTTCACCACCTCGCCCGCCACATCCGTCAGGCGGAAATCGCGGCCCGCATAGCGGTAGGTCAGCTTCAGGTGATCCAGTCCGAGCAGATGCAGAATGGTAGCGTGCAGATCGTGGATGTGAACCTTGTCCACCGCCGCGTAGTAACCGTAATCGTCCGTAGCACCATACGCGGTACCCGGTTTGCTGCCGCCACCGGCCAGCCACATGGTAAAACCGTGGGGATTGTGATCTCGACCATCCGTGCCCTGCGCCACCGGCGTGCGGCCAAACTCGCCACCCCAGACCACCAGCGTGTCTTCCAGCAGCCCGCGTGATTTGAGGTCCGCCAGCAGCCCGGCGATGGGTTTATCGACCTCGGCGGCGTTTTCGGTGTGCCCCTTGAGCAGGTCGCCGTGCTGATCCCACTGCACAAAGCCATCGCTGTGCGTCACCTGGATGAAACGCACTCCTTTTTCGGCGAAACGCCGCGCCATAAGGCACTGGCGGCCAAAATTGGCGGTCAGCGGGTCGTCGAGTCCGTACATCTTGCGTGTGGCCTCGGTTTCGCCCGAGATGTCCTGCAAATCCGGCAGCGTGGACTGCATGCGGTAGGCCAGCTCGAACGAATTGATGCGCGCCTCCAGCGCCGCGTTCGCGCCCGCCGTGGCGAGATCCGCGTGGTTCATCGCGGACACGAGATCGAGCTGTGCGCGTTGCAGTTCGGGCGTCAGCTTCTTGCTGTGGATATGCTTCACCACCGCCTGGTCGGCAGGGATGCTCGCATTACCCAACGGCGTGCCTTGACAGTGCGCAGGCAGGAAAGCGGAGCCCCAGTTGTTCACGCCACCATGCGCCAGCGTCGGGCAGATGGTGATGAAGGACGGCAGGTCAGAGTTTTCCGTCCCCAGGCCGTAGCTGATCCATGAGCCAAGGCTCGGCCGCACAAAGGTGTCGCTGCCGGTGTGCAGCTTCAGCAGCGCACCGCCATGGGCCGGATTGGTGCCGTGCATGGAGCGGATGATGCATAGATCATCCACATGCTTCGCCACTTGCGGAAACAGGTCGCTCACCGGCAGGCCGCTCTGACCATATTGACGGAATTTCCACGGCGATTTCAGCAGATTGCCGGTCTGCGCAAATTTCACCCGTGGCAGTGCAAACGGCGGCGGCTTGCCATGATCGCGGTCCAGCAGCGGTTTTGGGTCAAACGTGTCCACCTGTGAAGGCCCGCCCTTCATCAGCAGAAAAATCACCCGCTTCGCCTTCGCTGGAAAATGCGGCCGCTTCGGTGCCAGCGGGTCAATCACCGCCGCTTGGGCCGAATCAAGACCCAAAACTCCCTGCAAGGCCAGATAACCGAACCCCGCGCAGGAATTGCGCAGCACATCGCGGCGGTTGAAGGGTGAAACGGAGGACATGGTAATCACGCTGGTACCTACGCCATGGCGAGGAAGCCTCTTGCTCTAGCGAATGACACGGCAGCTATTGCTGCGGTGACGCCAATGCCTGCTCAACGGCACGCCAAGCGAGCATGGCGCATTTGACACGCTGCGGGAATTTCTGCACGCCTTCGAGGAGGATGAGTTCGCCGAGCGCGTCTTCGTCCTCGGGCTTGCCGTCACCCATGACGACACGACGGAAGTCCTCACACATGGCCGCAGCCTGCTCGACGGTTTTGCCT
>JBDNIB010000710.1:0-2532 GCA_041688535.1 Prosthecobacter sp. | reverse complement strand
TAAGTGAGCTCATGCCCGGCGGCGGTGAGACGCTTCGCGAACTCGATGAGAAAGCTCTCCACCGCCGTGCTGCGGATGATTTGCGGATGGATCAGGGCCAGTTTCATGCCGCGTTTTTTGCCTTTGCCACCGCCTCGGCCTCAAACAGGCGGCTGTAACGGTCTAGGGTGAAAAACGCCGTCGCTAGGGCGATCCACAGGCCGGGAAATCCATCGAGAAACCCACGCTTCAGCACATAAGCCCGTACAAAGCGCCAGCACGGGCGGAACAGCGTGTGCAGCAGCGACCAGCGCGCGCTCTTGCCCTGCTGCGTCTGCAAAAACACCGCAGAGTACTGCACATGCTTCACGATGTAATGCTCGATGTTTTTGAACGAGTAATGCAGCAGGTCGCCACGCAGCGTGGTGCAGGCACCGGCCACGACGAGGCGCTCATGCACCTGCCCGCCGCCGTCTGCCTGCCACTGGCCTTGATCACGCCGGAACAGACGCACTTTGCGGTCGGGATACCAGTCGCCGTGCTGAATCCAGCGGCCCATGAACCAGACGAGGCGCGACATCCACGCGCCGGCGAACTTTTGATCGTCGCCGTTGGCGAAGAAGCTGCCGATCGACTCGCGCAACTCCGGGGTAAGCTCCTCATCACAGTCCAGCGCCAGAATCCACGGCTGCGCGCAGAGCGTGAGGCAGTGGTTTTTCTGCGCCGTGTAACCAAGCCAGGGCTGATGCACAAACTTCGCGCCAAACTCCGCCGCGATGGCCGCCGTGCGGTCCGTAGAACCGGAATCCACGATCACGATCTCCTGCGCCAGCTCCTGCACGCTGACGAGGCAGCGGCGCAGGTTCGCCTCCTCGTTGTGCGAGATGATGGAGATCGAAAGCGGTGGCCGGGTCATGCGTGGCGCGACTTTGGCGCATCCAGCGGACGTGCCAAGCGCGAATCAGACCACCGCGAGCGACACCACCGCATTATGCCCGCCCATGCCGGAGGCCAGTTTGATCACTCGGTCCCCCGCCACCACCGGCAAGACGGCTTGATTCAGCCGCAGGCCGCACGCGGGCGGCGTCAGGCCCGGCAGCACCGCCGGGAGCCAGCCCGCCGCCATGCAGGCGGCCAGCAGCGCCACATCCAGTAGGCCGCTGGCACCGAGCGTGTGCCCGGTCTGCGGCTTCAGCGGCAGCAGCGGCACCTCCCGGCCGTCCAGGGCACGTTGCAGCGCGGGCGGCTCCACACGCGCATGATTCAGGGTGCCGGTGGCATGCGGGCAAAGCGCCACCACTTTGTCACGCATTCCCGCCGCCAGGGCGGCACGGACGCAATCCTCAATGCCGCCGCCGTCCTCGGGAATCATCAGCGCGTCATAGGCGTCGCTGTTCGCCGTGTAATGCTCGATCCGGCAGAGCGGACGAGTGTTGGCCGTCTCACGCTCAAGGCTCACAGCCACCGCCGCCTCACCTGGCAAAAAGCCGCTGGTCATCGCCACGCCCGAGGTGGCAAAGGGGTCATTCACGCCATTGCGTGACAGCAGCCCGGTATCGCGAAAATCACGCAGCAACTCCGCCACCAACGGCAGATCCACCGCCACCACCACCGCCCGCGCGGCCAGCCCACTGCCCACTGCCAGCCATGCCATGCCCAGCGCGTCCAGACCGGAGGAGCAGCCGTTGGAGCACATCTGCCACGGGCCGCGCATGCCTAGCTCAATGCTCACGGCAGCGGCGATCTCGCTGTGCATCGTGTTGCTGGCACTGAACTGCCGCAACGGCCTGCGCCAGGCATTGGCCCCGATGATTTCCCCCACATTGCCACGGCTGCTGGCGGCAAACACCCAGGACTCGCGCACCATCGGCGGTGTCCAGCCCGCCCGCCGCACCGCCTCGCGGGCGACGTGCACGGCGGCGTTGCTCGCAGCGCCATAGCGGCGTCCCTTGAGCAATGTGGACGCAGGCAATGCAGCCACCGGTATGGCGGCATATTCCTCCAAACTTGGCAGCCCGGCTGCTGGCATGGACAGCGCCCCGCGCCGCGCCCGCAGCGCGTCCAGGCACTCCTCACTTCTCAAGCCAAGCCCACAGGCCGTCTCCACGGCTGTGATGAACACAGATTCCATCATGACTCGATACAGCCGTAAAAACTCAGGCGGCGCAACCTTCCTCAAAAGTTCCTGACTATCTCCTCACAAAAAATAAACAAGCAGGCGATTGACACTCAACTTGTTAGCCAGCTATATTTTTAATCTCATGTTAAGGCAAATTATTGGACAACCCGAAGGGCAAAAGGACGACAGGCGTTCCGAGGCATCAGCACCGGCTCCCGCAGCCGAACGTGCCCCTATTCTCTCAAACGCTCCCGCTCCCGCTGCACAAACTCAACGCTCACATTCAGCTCCCGTCATGACCACCAGTAAAAACGTTCTCGCTAACGACGTCGAAATCAAAGGCTCCATCAAGTTTTCCCACGACCTTATCATCGACGGCAAGATCGAAGGCGAGGTCATCTCTGACGGCAGCCTGACCGTCGGCGAAAACGCCC
>JBDNIB010000085.1:0-4626 GCA_041688535.1 Prosthecobacter sp. | reverse complement strand
CGAAGTGATAGTCGAGAAGTGGCTGAGGGAGGCGCTCATCGCGTTGAATCCGGAGATTGCGGTGCAGCCGGACCGGGCGGACGAGGTAATTTACGCGCTGCGGGCCATCCTGCTGGCAGTGGGCGCGGATGGATTGGTGCGGGCGAACGAGAATTTTACCTTTTGGCTGCGCGGGGAGAAGACGATGCCCTTTGGCCCGAACGGCGAGCATGTGCCGGTGCGGTTGCTGGATTGGGTCCACCCGGACCGGAACCGGCTGACGGTGACGAACCAGTGGGTCTTCCAAAGCGGCACGGTGGAGAAGCGCTTCGACGTGGTCTTTCTCATCAACGGTCTGCCGCTGGTGATCGGGGAGGCGAAGACGCCGACGCGCAGCGCGGTGACGTGGTTCGACGGGGCGTATCAGGTGAACGAGATCTACGAGAAGGAAGTGCCGGCGATGTTTGTGCCGAACGTCTTCTCCTTTGCCACGGAAGGAAAATGCCTGCGCTACGGCAGCATCCGCATGCCCATAGACCTCTGGGGTCCATGGCGCGATGACGACAACCCGGACGAAGGCCACATCTGGCAAGTGCGGGCCACAGTGGAAAGCCTGCTACGGCCCGGCGTGGTGCTGGACATCCTGCAAAACTTCACCCTCTTCGCCACGGACAAGAAGCACCGGCGCATCAAGGTGATCTGCCGCTACCAGCAATACGAGACGACGAACAGGATCGTGGCCCGCGTGGTGGCCGGGTATCCGAAGAAGGGCCTCATCTGGCATTTTCAAGGCAGCGGCAAGAGCCTGCTGATGGTCTTCGCCGCGCAGAAGCTGCGGCTGCATCCGCGCTTGGGCAATCCCACGGTGCTGATCGTGGTGGACCGCATTGATCTCGATACCCAGATCAGCGCCACCTTCAACGCCGCCGATGTGCCGAATATGGTGGGTGTGAGCGACCGCAAGGAACTGCAACGCCTGCTCGCGCAGGACGTGCGCAAGGTGCTGATCACGACGATTCACAAATTCGCCGAGGCGGGCGGGAAGCTGAACGAGCGCAGCAACATCATCGTGATGGTGGACGAGGCGCATCGCACCCAGGAGGGCGATCTGGGCCGCAAGATGCGCGAGGCTTTGCCGAATGCATTCCTCTTTGGCCTGACCGGCACGCCGATCAATCGCGCCGACCGCAACACCTTCTGGGCCTTCGGCGCGGACGAGGACGTGCAGGGCTACATGAGCCGCTACTCCTTCCAGGACAGCATCCGCGACAAGGCCACGCTGCCGCTGCATTTCGAGGCCCCGGCGGTGAAGCTGAAGATCGACAAGGCGGCGATTGATGAAGCCTATAAGCAAATCACCGGTGACCTGAGTGAGCAGGACCGCGACGATCTGGCCAAGCGAGCCGCCAAGATGGCCGTGCTGGTGAAGAACCCGAAGCGCGTGCGGGCAGTGGTGGAACACATCGTGCAGCACTACCAGACCAAGGTGGAACCGAATGGATTCAAGGCGCAGGTGGTGGTCTTCGACCGCGAATGCTGCGTGCTCTACAAGGCGGTGATGGACGAACTCATCGGCCCCGAGGCCAGCGCCGTCGTGATGAGCAGCGCCCAGCATGACAAGCCGGAGTGGAAAGCACACATCCGCGACAAGGACGCCGAAGAGAAGCTGCTCGACCGCTTCCGCGACCCGGCGGACCCGCTGAAGTTCGTCATCGTGACGAGCAAGCTGCTCACCGGCTTCGACGCGCCGATCCTCCAAGTGATGTATCTCGACAAGCCGATGAAGGATCACAACCTCCTCCAGGCCATCTGTCGCGTGAATCGCACCTACGGGCAGACGAAGACGCACGGGCTGATCGTGGACTACATCGGTATCTTCGACGACGTAGCGCAGGCGCTCGACTTTGACGAGAAAGCCGTGCAGCAAGTGGTCAGCAATATCGACGAACTGCGCAAAGCCTTGCCTGCTCAGATGCTGAAGTGCCTCGCCTTTTTTCCCAACGTGGATCGCAGTGTCGGCGGCTACGAAGGCCTGATGGCCGCCCAGCAGCATCTGCCGAACAATGCGGCGCGCGACAAGTTCGTCGCCGAATACACCGTCCTCGGCGTCATCTGGGAAGCGCTGTCACCTGATCCTTGCCTGAGCCCTTATGAGAAGGACTTCAAATGGCTGACGCAGGTCTATGAATCCGTGAAACCCGTGAGCGGCAACGGACGTCTGCTGTGGCATCGGCTCGGCGCGAAGACCATCGAACTCATCAACCAGAACGTCCACGTCGAAGCCGTGCGCGATGACATTGAGGCGCTGGTGCTGGATGCCGATGTGCTGGATAGCATTCTCAAGGACGCCAATCCCGAAAAGAAAGCCCTGAGGTGGCGATCAAGCTCATCGCCCGACTCAGGAAGCACCTGGGCAATGCCAAATTCAAAGAACTCGGCGAGCGGCTGGAGAAGATCCGCGAGAAGCACGAGCAGGGCCTGCTCAACAGCTTGGAGTTTCTAAAGGCCATCCTCGAAGTCGCCAAGGACACCGTGGAGGCTGAGAAGCAGGTCGATCCCGAAGAAGAGAAGGACAAGGCGCTCTCCGCGCTGACCGAACTTTTCAACGAAGTGAAGAGCAAGCACACGCATGTCATCGTGGAGCGCATGGTGGTGGACATCGATAGCATCGTGAAGCAGATCCGGTTTGATGGCTGGCAGACAACCTCCTCAGGCGAGCGTGAGGTGAAGCAGGCGCTGCGGGCTGCTCTGCGAAAGGTGAAGCTCCATGCTGATCAAGACCTCTTTGACAAAGCCTACGGGTATATCCGGCAGTATTATTGAAGAGATGGGTGTTTCGTATTCCGTGGTTGATCGATGGGTAGGGATTCAGTGAAAAGGCCAGAGCCGCCGAGCCGACAGGTTAAAAACCTGTCCCACTTTCTTCGACCACCGAAAAGTGAAAAGTCCAATCACCAAGCAGGTTCGATCATCCTAGATCCGGAGAAGGCTAACCACGGAAGACACTGAATACACGGAAAGGGGAGCATTCAGCTTTGAATCATGACACTGGAGTAAAACGTGGTCAATGTGCAACTGCTTGACTAAATTACTTTATTTAACTGGCGGTCTAAATTTATCAGCCAATTGCACGCTGCCCCCACTTACATGCAGACGCTAGAACAATTGAAGAAGCAGGCCATAGCTCGCAAAGACCTTGCTCTGGCCGTTGAAATCGACAAGGAGATCGCTCTTGTGGGGCTCCCTCCGAAGTCTTCAGCGGTTAAAACTGCAACCGACCTTCAGCGCTACCTTGGAGACACGACATGGACTTGGGGGACGAGTGAAAAGTCCGCGAACAGCATACTGACCTTTCGCAGGGATGGCTCATGCTCCGTGAACAAGGACACACCCGTGCGCTGGGCTCCCGTGGATGACTCGATCAAATTGGAAGATGGCTCAATCATCAAGTTCACGAACAACAACAAGAGCTACACTGCCACCACGGCCTCGGGGATTAGAGTGGGCAAGAAACAATGAGCCTGCGGGGAGCTACTTCGGCGTGTGCGGCACGAGCACGTCCGGTGCTTCGTTGGCGAGACGGGCGCGTTTGATCATTTCGCGGGCGAATTGATCCTGGGAGCGGATGGCTTTGGCGGCGGTGACATGGGGGAGGTGCCAGGTGCCGTCGGAGCGCTGATTTACAAGGCGCTGTGGCCGGTGGTGTGATGATGCCGCAGTGTTTGTTTTGCTACGGCGACTCGCCAGCCGTTTGCAATGCGGCGGCGATGACCTTTTCATCCAGCCACATGCCGCGTTGCTGGAGTTTTTGAATGGCGTCGCTGACGGAAGGCAGATGACCGGACGCTTTGGCCAGAAGCAGGACTCCTAGTGTTCCGGTGACCGCAAGACCCAGGCGGCGAGCGATCCGGCGGGCTTTGAGATCGTCGAGAATGACGGTGCCGATGCCTTCATCGACGGCGGTTTGAATCACCGCCGCTTCGCCGAGATACAGCTCAGTCTTGAGCCAGGCGGCGAGCAGGACGGTGGTCTGCCGAATGATCAGACCTGGAGTGGATTGCGCGTGCCGCAGGGTGTCATCTCTGGCAATGCCAGCGGCAAGTTCCTGCATCACTTCGTGTGGCATGATGACATCACCCACGAGCCGGGTCAGCAATCCCAGTCCACCTGGGAGGACGGCCTGCAAATGAATGGCCGGGCTAGTGTTGATGACTGTCATGCAGGCGGCGTGCCACGCGGGCATCTTGCTCGATTTCATCTGCTGCCGTCTGCTAGGCGCTCACTCCCCAGCGCCCAAGTTCATAGATAAAATGAACGCGAGGTATGCCCGCCAGATCGGCCGCCTGACCCGATGTCAGCCTGCCGACATCGAACAGCTTGACCGCCATCGCCATTTTGGCCTCACGCTCAAACTCGCCGCTCGTCAGATGCAGCGTGTCCGGCAGTGAGTCCGCATATTCGATGGTCAGGGTCTTCATGTGCCAAAGTAAACCACTGCTTCGAAGGGGGCAAGAGCGTTAGCGATGGACTGAGGTGGACCCTGTTCTTCGGCCAGGATTGCGTGAAGTTAAGCTATGGGATCACGGGGTTGGGAGGTGATTGGTTTCGTTCTTCGCGGGCGGCTGCGCAAGGGCTTTGCACCGTTTT
>JBDNIB010000709.1:0-2076 GCA_041688535.1 Prosthecobacter sp. | reverse complement strand
TGCCGGTAGAACTGTATGAAATCCGGCGCACGGAGGAAGGCGCGATAGGCATCGCGGCTGTCGGCAGCGAGTTTGTCGAAGAGCGATTCGAGGGCGGGATGCGCACGCGATTCGGTGTTGCGATGACGTGCGGTGGCGGCTGCGGCGGAGGCCATGAGCAGCTCAGCGTTGTACACGGCGGAGCCCATGGGCGCGTATTTTTGCGCGATGGTTTCGCCTTGCTCGGTCATGCGCATGCCGCCGCTGAGGGTACCATGCGGCAGCGCCTCCATGAACCAATGCGTGGGACCAGCGCCTCGGCCCACAGTGCCGCCGCGGCCATGGAAGAAGATGGGGCGCATGCCATGGCGTTGCACTGTCGCGGCGAGTTCTGACTGCGCACGATGCAGCGCGCACTGGCTGGCGACGATGCCGCAGTCTTTGTTCGAGTCGGAGTAGCCGACCATCATTTGAAACACCGGCATGGTACCATCACTTTGTACGGTGAGACTGCGCTGGGTGACGGGATGGGAGAGGAATGCCTCCACGATGCCGGGGCCGGACTCCAGATCGCCCATGGTTTCAAACAACGGCACGACTGGCAGCGGGCAGACCAGCCCCTCGGCGGTCCATGCCATGAGTCCGGCTTCACGGGCGAGTAGATAGACGATGAGCAAGTCTTCCACGCGGCGGGTCATCGAAACGATGAGCGAGCCGAGGCCCGCATTGCCAAACTGGGCGCGGTGGGCACCGAGCACGCGGTAGCAGTCCAGCACGGCATCCGCCTCGGCACCGACGGCGATACCGGAGGAAAGGAAGGGGCGCGGCGAGGCGAGTTCGCGCTCCATCAGC
The DNA here is from genome assembly GCA_041688535.1 of Prosthecobacter sp. GTDB lineage: Bacteria > Verrucomicrobiota > Verrucomicrobiia > Verrucomicrobiales > Verrucomicrobiaceae > Prosthecobacter. The sequence goes on along the minus strand of JBDNIB010000709.1, from coordinate 1,245 downwards.
TCGCGTTTTTGCTCGACGCTCCAATCCATGAAGGAGCCGGATTCCAGCAGGCCAGCGGCACGCAGCAACTGATCCAATGCCTTCTCATGAAAGGCGGAGTTTTGGCGCACATCCAGCGCGGCAGAGTGAAAGCCGAAGGCGCTCAGGTTGCGCCGCAGCGGCACGATCTGCTCCTCCACGATGGCGCGGGAGCCGACATCGAGCAGGGTTTGCGCCAGCGTGTCGAGATCGGCGCACAATTCGTGCGGCTGCTGGTAGGCGGCAGGGGAGGTGGGTTGCTCGAATGCCAGGCGCACTTTCGCGTGCATCAGATAAACGGCGGCACGCCACGGCTCCTCTTTGTTGCGCTCCAGGATGGCGGTGGTGTTGATGCTCGGCTCGTTTTGCAACGGCGCGGTGAGGGTCTCGATCAACTGCGTGAGCTGAGGTCGCGTGGCATGAAACAACGAGCTGAGCGGCAGGTGGTGGGCGAAGGACTCGAGCGCACGACGATGCACCCGCAGGGCGTTTTTACGCAAGGACTCCAGCGCATGCCGCGTGACCTCGGCGGTGACGAACGGGTGACCGTCGCGGTCGCCGCCGATCCAGGAGCCAAAGCGCAGGAGGGGGGGCAGCTCGTCAATCTGCGCCACGTCGTAACCAGCGGCCTGCCAGGCCTCGCGCAGCAGCAGGTGGGCGCGGGAGAGTGCCTCAGGAAACACATCGCGCAGGTAGTAGAGCGCGTTTTGCAGCTCGGCCTCGATGCTGGGGCGGGTGACGTGGATCTCGCCGGTGCGCCAGAGATTTTCGAGCTGCGTTTGCAACTGCTGCTGCAGGCGGGCCTGCTCACGCGGCGTGTAGGACGCGTTCTCATGGCGGTTCATGAGGCTGTAGATTTCCAGGTGCAACTCACGCACCGTGCCGCGTTTTGCCTCGGTGGGATGCGCGGTGAGCACGGGCTCGATGCAGACACCGCGCAATGTCGCGAGGATGTCGCTCTGGTTGAGGCCAAGGGTGCGCAGTTGCTTTAAATTGTCCGCCCACAGGCCCTTTTCGGCCTCGGGTCCGAGCTGTTTCTCGCGCAAACGCCGCACCTGCAAGGCGGCGCGTTCTTCCACGATGTTGAGCAACTGAAAGGCGATGGAGTAGGCCTGTCCGAGCGAGCGATTCATCTTCTCCGGCACCCCTGAACCCACCCACGGCAGGCAGGCGGCCAGTTCCGGCTCGCCAAGCTGCTTCAACACCTCCGCAAACGCGTTCATGAGG
>JBDNIB010000708.1:0-2894 GCA_041688535.1 Prosthecobacter sp. | reverse complement strand
GATCCACGCCCGCGATCCGCAGTGGCAGTCCCTCGTGCCCGACATCGTGCGCCAGCAGGGGCCGTGGAAGGAGATCGCGCAGCCGGTGGGATGAGCGGCTTCGTTCTTGACGATGCACCACCCCCGCAGCCAATCTTGCCGACATGGAAGACACCCTCGTTAGCGATCTTGACCTGATCACCCTCACGCAGCTCCGGCAGATCGCGAATCAAACGCCGCAGCCCTATCGGCTGCATGTGCAGGTGGAGATGCGCATCGAGAAGGAGACCAGCTCCGGCAGTCCATTCTATGAGGTGAAACTGGTGGATGCAGGCGATGCGATGGTCTGGCGTGTGTTCGACAACAACCCGCTGTTTCAAGATGCGGCGAAGCTTCCGCGCCACGCCTTCATCCAGCTCGCCGCCCAGTGGGTGGATGGTAAATACGGCGTGGAACCACGCCAGGTGCAGATGCGACTGCTGTCCGAGGAGGAGACGAGCACACTGCTGCTGGGCGATCCCGATCTCGCCGCCCGCCAGCACACTGACTACACCGACATGGTCGCCTTCATTCAGTCCATCCGCGACCCACGCCTGCTGCGGCTCTGCACCCTATTTCTCGAACGTCATGGCGAGCGCTTCCGCCGCACCGGGGCAGCACGCCGGAACCACCATGCGCGGCGTGGCGGACTGGTGGAGCATGTGGCGCAGATGATGCGCTGCGCGGTGGCGATTGTAGGCGTCTATCCGCAGTTGAACCGCGATTTGATGATCGCCGGCGTGTTGTTTCACGATTGCGGCAAGCTCTGGGAAAACGTCTATGCCGAATCCGGCTTCACCATGCCCTACAATCTCACCGCCGAGATGCTGGGCCACATTCCGCTCGGTTTGGAACTGGTGAACAAGCTGTGGCGCGATTTGCTGGACACACCCGCAGCGGCGGAATGGACCTTACTCGAACCCGCGTCCGAAACTGTGCGCCTGCACCTGCTGCACCTCATCGCCGCGCATCACGGCACGCATGAGTTCGGCTCCCCCGTGCTGCCGAAGACGCCCGAGGCTGTGGCGCTGCATCATGTGGACAACATTGACGCGAAACTCGAAATGTTCCGCCGTGGCTACGCAACGAGCAAGGAACTCGCCCCCGGCATCCTCGAAAAATTCATCCCCTGGCCCGTGAACATCGTCGCCCCGCTGCCGCCGGTGCAGTTGCCGGTAGAGCCGTGAAACTGCCGAAACTGCGGGGGCAGTTCAAGAACGAAGCCACTCAGGGCTCGGGGAGCGCTTCCAGATCCGCGACGGGCTCAAGACTAAGATGGGCATTCATGCGGGGCCGATATTACCCGACCATGGCTGACTTTGAAGCAGAATCACGCCTGCCCATTGTCCCATCCGGTGCCTTGTTCACTCCATCCGGTGAAAAGTTAAGCGTGTCCGGTGCCAAGATCGCTGCAACCGGTGCCTGGGATATTTGATCCGGTGAGGCGCTTATCATATTCGGTGCCATGTCTGGTTCATCCGGTGTCATGGTTGATGTATCCGATGCCTTGCTCGGTGTATCCGGTGCCAAAGATATTCCATCCGGTGACAGGGTTTGCTCATCCGGTGCCAAGTTTACTGCGTCCGGTGAAACGGTTCAGGCATCCGGTGCCACGTACGACACCGAGGTTCATCACGGACGCACAGACGATTTTTGCGGCAACAAATCGATCCTAGGGCCAGTTTTAGAAGCTGGGAAGCTCCAACCGCCGCCGTTATGAAGAAGATCAGAGCCATTATCTATTTTCGCGATCACCTCGCCGCCGAATTGAGCCCGGCCGCGCATGCCATCCATGGCAAGATGAGCCAGAACGCAGCCACCTTTCCCCAGCCGCCGGTGACCATGGGCACGCTGCAAACCTACATTACCACTTATGACGAGTGCTTGGCCGTACGTGCCAGCCGTGCCACGGCGGATGTCATCGCCCTCAAGAAAGCGCGCGAGGAATTGGAGCAGGCGCTGCGCGTGCTGGGCACTTACGTCAACGTGCAGGCCAAAGGCAGCGCGGAGATCGTGGAGCAGAGCGGCTGCCCCTCCCACTCCGGCAGAGGACCGGCGGACACCTCACCTCCGGAAGCGCCAGCGGATGTGCGCCTGAGTCATGGCAGGCGCAGCGGCTCCCTCCTGCTGCGCTACCGGCCGAAACGCGCCAAGAGCGTCAACGAAGTGCAGACCACCACAGGCGATCCCAACCTTGAAACCGGCTGGCAGACAGCGGGCATCTACCGGGGCGGTCGGGCGGAAATCAGCGGCCAAACTCCCGGCACCCTGATCTGGGTGCGCGTGCGCACCGTCGGCCTCAAAGGCATCATGGGTGCCTGGAGCGATCCCGCGCAGATCCGTGTGCTGTAGGCGTCGGGACTTCAATCCCATACATGCATCTCATCCCACGCGATGCCGTGCGCTTTGAGAAAGCGGCGGTATTCGTCCTGGAAGGTGATCTTCTGGTGATGTGTTTCCTGATTTGCGATGTAAGCGCGCACGTCGTCGGTTTTTGATTCGCTCACGGAGAAGACGCCGTAGCCGGACTGCCAGTGGAGGAACTTGGACAGCATCGGATCGCGTCCGGCTTGTTCGACGAGCCAGACGGTGGCGGCGCGTTTCATCTCCTTCACCCAGTCGGCGATGGTGATCGTGCGGGCGAGCCGCATCAGGATGTGAACGTGATCCGCCACCCCGCCCACGATTAGCGTCGGGCAATCCAGCCGCGCCGAGATGCCGCCGAGGTAGCGGTGGAGTTCGTCGCGCAGCGGTTGGTCCGTGAGGAAGGGAAACCGTTCCTTCGTGGACCACACAGCGTGGATCAGGACATTCGCGAGCGATTGCGGCATGGCGCGGAGCGTAGGGGAAAAGGCGAAGGGCCGTCAACGGCCAAG
>JBDNIB010000707.1:0-3734 GCA_041688535.1 Prosthecobacter sp. | reverse complement strand
CCCGAATGGTCGCCCGATGGCAGACAGATCGCCTTCACCACCCGCAAGGGCGGCGAGTGGGCCGTGGCCATCAAGCCCTACCCCAACGGCGGCGTGCGCCTGCTGCAGACCGGCGGCGCGCAGCATCCGTCATGGAGTCCCAACGGCAACTTCATCACCTATGTGCAGCACGGCGAGCTGTTCGTGCATGATCTCCGCAACGGCAGCCGCCGTTCCCTGCTGCGCGGTTTCGGCCGCATCACTGAACCCCGCTGGATGAGATAAATTTGACGCATGAAGTCCCTGCCCTCTGTTTTCATCTCTGCCACGAACGACTTCAGGTCATTCCTCATTCGTCATTCCTCATTCGTCATTCCCACCCTCCTCTGCTGCCACCTTTCCGCCTGCTCCTCTCTCTTCAAAAATTCGGCGGAGGAGGCAGTCGTCTATGCCCTGGGATCGCGTGACGGCTTCACCTCGCCCCTGAACGCCAACCTCAAACCGGCCTGCCCGGCGCTGGTGTTTGACAGTGAGGGCATCGCGCTCACGCCCGCCCACGGGCATGCCATCCGCACGCTAGCCCAGGAACTGGAGCAGAACAAAAAGGCTCGCCTGCTGGTGGCAGGCTACACGCCGCCGAATCTGCCGCAGGATCACGCACGCTCGCTGTCCGAACGCCGCGCACTGGCCGTGCGGCAGCGTCTGATCGAGCTCGGCCGTGAACCCGCGAATCTGCAAACCGTCGGTTTTGGCAATGATTTCGCCCCCAGCAGCCCGTCCTCGGGGGTGGTGGTCATTTACCAGCAGAATTGAGCGCGTAGGCAAACCAGCGCCTAGCCCGACATCCACTCGCAAGATCACCGCAGCCAGCGCGTTAAACCCGTCCCCAAAACCATGCCTTATCGCAAAAACCTCCTCGTCGCCCTCGCCCTGGTCGCACCCTTTGCCCTCATTGCCGCTAAACCGGACAAACCCGCTGCCCCCAAAGCCAAGAAGGAGCAAAGCCCGTTTGTCGCTGCTAAACCTGCCTTCACACCCGATCCCAACACACCAGCATTTGATCCGACCAAGGTGAAGTTCGATCACCTGGAACCCAGTGCCTTCCAAGTGCCCGAGGGGCTGGAAATCACCGTCTGGGCTACGTCACCGCAGTTGTTCAATCCGGCGAACATGGACATCGACCACATGGGCCGCATCTGGGTCACGGAAGGTGTCAATTACCGCCGCCACAGCGGTCGCAGCCGTGAGGGCGACTGCGTACGCGTGTTGCAGGACACCGATGGCGATGGCATCTGCGATAGCAGCCACGTTTTTGTGCGCGAGAAGGAACTCGAATGCCCACTGGGCGTCGCGGTGTTCGACAACGTCATCTACGTCTCCAACGCGCCGAACATCATCAAGTACACGGATGTGAATCGCGACCTAAAGTTCGACCCCGCCGTGGACAAGCGCGAGGTCTTCCTCACCGGCTTTGAGCAGCCGCAGCACGACCACAGTCTGCACAGCGTCTATGCCGGACCGGATGGCCGTTTGTACTTCAGCAACGGCAACTGCGGCGCGGAATTCAGCGACAAGAGCGGCAACACCTTCCGCATCGGTGGCGCTTACCTGAACAATCCGTACGCCGGCGAAAAGAGCGACGACGGCCATGTCTATGTCGGAGGTTTCACCGCCAGCATTGATGCCAGCGGCCACAACGCCAAGATCCTCGGCTACAACTACCGCAACAGCTACGAAGGCGTGCGCACGTCCTACGGCGACATGTTCCTCAATGACAACGACGATCCGCCCGCCTGCCGTGTGAGCCACCTCATCGAAGGCGGCAGCTTTGGCTTCTTCTCCCGCGACGGCAAACGGCAGTGGCGTGCCGACAAACGCCCCGGCCAGAGCATTCCCACCGCTGAATGGCGGCAGGAAGACCCCGGCAGCATCCCAGCCGGCGACATCTATGGCGGCGGTGCCCCCACCGGCATGTGCTTCTATGAAAACGGCGCTCTCGGCGACAAATGGAACGGCCTGCTGCTGAGCTGCGAGACCGGCCGCAATGTGGTCTTCGGCTACTTGCCAAAACCGGACGGCGCAGGCTTCAAACTGGAGCGCTTCGACTTCTGCACCACCAACACCACCGGCGTGTTCAAGGGCAGCGACTTCGTCGGCGGTGCGAACAATCTCTCCGACGACCGCCACACGCTCTTCCGCCCCAGCGATGTCTGCGTCGGCCCTGATGGCGCGATCTACATCAGCGACTGGTTCGACAAACGCACCGGCGGCCATCAGGACACCGATGACTCATGCAGCGGCACCATTTACCGCATCGCCCCGAAAGGTTTCAAACCGCAGGTGCCAGGCTTCAAACTCGACACCATCGAAGGCCAGATCGCCGCGCTGCAATCTCCCGCCACGAACATCCGCCAGGTCGCCTTCACCCGCTTGAAGGAGGCTGGTGAGGCCGCCATTCCCCAGGTCGTGCAACTGCGTGACAACGCCAATCCTTACCTCGCCGCGCGTGCTGTCTGGCTCCTCGCGCAACTGGGTGAAAAAAGCATGATCGCCACGCGAAGCTGGCTCGAATCCGAGGACGTCACCCAGCGCCTCGTCGCCCTGCGCGCCATCCGTGCCGCCACCAGTGACAGCATCGATCTCATCGCCAGCATGGCTGACGATCAGTACCCGCTGATCCGCCGTGAGGTCGCCCTCGCTCTGCGCGATGTGCCGGCCAAACAAAGCGTCCCACTGCTGGCCACGCTGGCCCGCCATATCGACGGCAGCGACCGCTCCCTGCTTGAAGCCTGGGGCATCGGCTGCACCGGCAAGGAAGAGCTCGTGTGGAATCTCCTCAAATCTGAGGGCGACTGGAGCGAGGGCTTCGCCCACCTCACCTGGCGTCTCCATCCCGCCGCCGCCGTGCCGGAACTCCAGCAGCGTGCCGCCAACGCCAAGCTCACCGCCGAGCAGCGCAAGTTCGCCCTCGACACCCTCGCCTTCATCCCTGAAGCCAGCGCTGCCAAGGCCGTGCTCGCCCTCGCCAAGGACAAAGATTCAGCCATTCACGCCGACGCCATGTGGTGGCTCATCAAACGCAGCACCGACGACTGGAGCACTTTCGGCATCGCCGAGGAATTGAAAAAGGAAGGCATTTTCGATCCCGAAAACGCCAAGCTCGTCGCTGTCGTCACGCCACCGGCCATCCCCAGCACCGTGAAGGTCGAAGAGGTGCTCAAACTCCAAGGCAATGCGACCAATGGCGCGCAGCTCGTCACCCGCTGCGTCATGTGTCATCAAATCAACGGCCAGGGCGTCGAGTTCGGCCCCAATCTCGACGGCTGGGGCCGCAGCCAGCCTGCCGAAATCGTCGCTCAGGCATTGATTGAACCCAGCAAGGACATCGCCCACGGCTACGACGGCCAAGCGCTCGTGCTCAAGGACGGCACCACCATCCACGGCATGATCCTCACCGAAGGCGACATCCTCATCGTCCGCAGCATGGGCGGCCAGAATCAATACGTCGCCAAATCCCGCATCAAAAGCCGCTCCAAGCTTGATCAGAGCATGATGCTCAGTGCCACCCAGCTCGGCCTGACCGCGCAGGATGTCGCGGACATCGTGGCGTATCTGCGCAGCGGTAAATGATGCGGCCACACGCACGACATCATGCTTGATCGCTCTGCGATGTTCTCCATGCTGCCGTCTCCATGACCAGCAAACTCGGCTGCTTGAAATACCTGCTCCTGCTCGCCCTCACCGGCGCGCTGCTG
>JBDNIB010000706.1:0-4028 GCA_041688535.1 Prosthecobacter sp. | reverse complement strand
TCGTGTGATGGGCGGCCTTGAGGTACTGCTACCAGCGCGGGACCATGTACATCGGCGGGGAGTTCGCCATCGGTCCACGCGGGCCGTTTTGGTAGTATTGCGGACGCGGCATCGGCGCAGGCATCGGGTAGTTGCCCATGCCACGGCTCTCATTGGGAGCGCATTGCTTGAACTGCTCCGTCTGCTGCGGAGCCTGGAAGCCCAAGCTGCCGTTGAAGCCGCCACGACTGGCTCCGGCATTGCCGTTAACTTGCCAACCGCTGCGGTTCACCTGCTCCTGATGGTAGGAGGGCGGGCATGGATCGCCGGGGACTGGAATCGGCGGGCGTCCGCCCCACCAGGCGTTGGCGGATGTGGTGAACACGCCGAAAGCGACGGCGAGGAGGAGTGATGCGGTTTTGGTTTTCATGCGTTGTTTTCCTTTCGTTTGAATTCCTGCGAGGACTTTCGGCCCCGTCATCATCACCACCGTCTGAGTCATTGAACGCGTGACACAAAAAAGAGCGCGGCTTAAAAAAAGCCGCGCTCTTCGTGTTTCCCGAGTCATCGGCACTCGCTCATCGACTGGCGGTCTTGCCGACCTCGGTGCCGGGTTTGGCCGTTTTGTTCACGAGATAGATGGCCGTCCCTCGTTCCAAGTCGGAGACGCCCTCCGCGAGTGCATCGCCGATGCAGATGGTCTTGTCCACTGGCACGCCGAGCTCGGTCAGTGCCGCTTCGCAGACACGCGCACGAAGCTCCGAGAGTTGCTGATTCCGATCTGGAGTCGAACCCTTCAGCCGGTCTGCTCGGCAGATGAGCAGGACGAGAAAATCAAACTGTGACCGCAGTCGTTTGATCTCCCCTGCTTTCAAAATCATCTCCTCCTGGTCGATATGCGCCGAGCCAACCTCATGCGGAATGCTGATAAAAATACTCCGAGCCTTCAGGCACACCGATTGGCTGTGACGAAGCCGGGGGCGTCGCGTTTGTGTCCCGCTGCTTGTCGGCGAGATTGAATACCAGCGTGCTTCTCTGGGGTGGCACCACTGGTGGCGTGGCAGACGGCGCATCCTTGCTCGTTGCGGCCACTTGGGCGGGGTTCTTTTTGGCCTTTTGCATGACTTTGGGAGTGGGCTGTTTGACCAGCTTGGCCTTCACCACAGGCATGGGCACCGATGAGGTCAGCACGAGCAGGTTCTGGGTCTGCTGATCGTTCAGTGCGGTGTTTAGTGATGGAGAGTCCGCCACAAAAGCCGTTGGCTTCTGCTTTTCCTGCGTCCACGGATTCTTGCCGCCACCATTTGCAGCCCAGGCCACGAAGGTCTCGCCTGCATAGAGAGTTTCAGGCACCGCTTTGAGCGTGGTCAGGCTCATGGGCTGGTTGTTGCAGCCGGATTTGAGCGTGGCTTCCAGCGCCGCCAGATGGGCGGTCAGTTTTTCCTCACGCACCGCTGGCGTGTTCGGCCCGAAGAGCTTTTCCATCCAGCTTTTCTCCGTTGGGGCGGGAACTGACTGAGTGGTGCCGTCGGTCAGGACGACTTGCAGTTCCAGGCCGCGTTGTCGGGTCCAGACCTGCTCTTTGAGCATGGGCGTCAGGGAGGAGATCAGCGGCGGGATCGCCTCCGGTTCGTCCGGTTGGCAGACGGCCACTTTCAAAGATGGCGTGGCTGCGCTGGAGCCGCTGCCGCCTTTTTCAGGGCAGGCGGTGAGCAGCAGAAGTGGAAGCAGGAAGAGGATGCGTGTGGCTTTCATGGGATGTGGATGGATGGAGTTAGGTGCGGGGGTGTAGAAAAGCAGTGCTTTCATGCGGTGGCGGTCATGCCGTTGAGTTGCGGTTCTGGAGTCAAAACCGGGGACGTTGCCGCCTGCATGGCCTTCAGGTTGTTCAGGCTCAGTTGCTCGATCTGGACGGCGACGAGCGCTCTGGCGAGCTGCTGCTGCGCTTCGCGGGACTCTTGGAAATGCACGAGTGTCGCTCGGTCGCCATCATCGAAGACCCCTTTGCAGATGAGTACCCACCCGCCTTTGCCATCGTCCTCCAAGCGGTGACCGTCCACGACACCCGTGCGGAGCGGGACACTGCAAGGGATGGGGAAGCGGGCTTCCACCAGATCCCCGAGTTCACGGCCGCCGGTGCTCAGCAGTTCATGGGCATCCGCGCTCAGGCGTTTTGCGCGTTCCCGGGCTGCGATCCGGTGCGCACGGTAGTGGCAGGCTACACGGCTGATGAGACCGTGAAGATGAATCCCCACACCTGCGAAGGCCACGAACCAATTTCCCAGAACAATGATCGCCCCCTGAATGCTGCCATAGTTCACCAACAGGCCAGCCTTAAAGATGAACAATCCCAGCACGATCCCCAGGATGAGCAGATCATTCAGACGCCAGCGCTTGCTCTGGTGCAGATGAGCCGCTTTCGCATGCAGATCCTCCGCCACAAATGCCTTGAGCTGATGAAACCGCGCATCCCGCAGCACGGGATATTTCAGCATAGGGATCACCCAATACTCCACCAGCAGCACCAGTGCCGGAGCCAGCAGCATGAAGCCCCAGTCACCATTCAGCAGCATTCCCGAAAGGATCACCGCCGATGAGGCCAGCTCCCCGGCAAACAGCATGTTGCGGATGGTGATCGCCGTGCGCGGTGGCTCCACGGGGAAACAGGCCGGCATCGGATTCTGCCCCGCCTGCATTGTTGGTGGAGCGCTCGCCAAGCGTTGCAGCCTAGCTTCGATGGATTCGTCAATGGCATGACGCAGTTCGTCTTTGGGTTTGCTTTTCATGGGTGTGTGTTGTGGGATGTGCGAGCAGCATCGCCCGCTGCACGATCACCGTCGAACTGGGGGCCATCGTGACACCTCAGTTGTGCTGTCCCTCACTTTTCCTCTTCCCAGAGCACTGTCAGATCGCTGCATGATTCGTATCCTGCGCTGCTTCGCCATCACCCAAACGGTTTCACCACCGACACACCGCAGCGGGTGAAGTCATCCACGTTTCGCGTTGCCACCGTCAGGCCATGCTGCTTCGCAGATGCCGCGATCATCGTGTCCATGATTCCCACGGTGTAGCCTGCCCGTTTGATACGGTTCACCGTCTCCGCCCAGATCAGGGCGGTCTCCACCGTCCAGTCGAGCGCATGCATTCTGGAACGCAAACTGGCAAACCATTCGGCCAGATCAGTCTTCTTTCGCCCCTCGGCCAATGCGTCCACACCGCGCCAGATTTCGCCCATCACGACGGGTGTCACCACCAGTTCAGACTCATGGTCATTCAGCCAGTCCTCCACTTTTTGGACAGACAGCGGCTTTGTCGGCTCACTGAGCACGTTGGCATCCACCAGATACTTGATTCAAACGCATTTGCTGAATGTCATCCGTTGTTTCCGTGCGCTCCATCGGCACAAAAAAACCCTTCACCGGGCAGCTCCGCAGCACGTCGATCAGCCGCGCCTTGGGCCGCGCACCGGTCGTCTGCACGCTCACGCGATATTCCCCCTGACCCAGGCGCTCAATGTCGCAGCGCTGACCGGGCTTCAGCGCATCCGCCTTGCGGAACACTTCAGGAATTTCGATCAAACCGTTGGCAGAAAGCAGCGTTGTCATAGTCAGAGATTACTTCCCGGCTCTCTTGCCGACAAGGCCAAAGTCCTCCTCAAAGCCGCTTTCCGGCATCCGATGGCAATGAAGAGGCCGGTGATGGCGGCTTAGCGTTGGGAGCCGACATGGGATCCTTTTTCTTCGCAAAGGGTAGGACACTGGTCGTGCGCTCACTCGGAGTTCTGTTGCAAACATCTACCAAGCACTATCTTCATAAGCCTCTTTATCAGTACGGTATTCTCGGTCTAGCCAATAATAGCCGGATATTTGCGGCCCCACGGCTGCATCGCCGGAATGATGTTTTATTGTAAATATAACTGTACCCCTTAAATAGGCTGGGTATAGAGTGCGGATGCAGTTGAGTATCACGACCATTCAAGCCACCGACGAAATCGAAGTTAGCGTCGTCTTTCGCATTCCCGCCGCCGGTGGCAAGCTCACCTCCTTTGA
>JBDNIB010000084.1:0-4923 GCA_041688535.1 Prosthecobacter sp. | reverse complement strand
GTGGAAACGAACTCCATAATCGGTGCCGCATGGCGAAACCACCGACATCCGCTGAGAAACATTCCGCATGAGCCTGGCCAAAAAAAATGTCAAAACCGCCGCCAAGGTGCCGACTGCCGGAGGTGCAGGCCCGTTAGAACTGCCATGGTGGTCCGTCGCACGTTGGGAGCACCTGTGGAATGGTGAATCGTCGGGTTCAGCCGCCACTGCCGCCACTGCCAACGCGATGCTGCCGGTGCTGATCGAAGTTTTTGCCGCTTTCAGCAAGCTGGATGGCGACATTGAGGAAGAGGATGTCGAATCTAGCCTCGGCTACCTGCGTTACGACTATCCTGAGGCGATCTATGCCGACATGCGCCGCCTGTATTTTGAGGCGCTGCAGCAGGGGCAGGATCTGACACAGCGGGCGAAGGAACTCAGCCAGAAACTCAGTCAGGAGCATAAAATTCTGCTCGGCGTGCAGCTCTACCTGCTCATCTCCCGCGCGCATCAGAATCAGCGGCAGATGGTGGAGTTTTATCTCTTCATGACGAACCTGGGCATCGCCGCCCAGGCCATCGACATCGTCTATCAGCTCAATGCCGGGGACAAGCCGCTGGAGGAGGGCTTCTCCACCAAGGGCGGTGAGCCGCTCGACACCCTGCGCATCGGCTCGACGAAAAACTGTGATGTGCTTTTGCGCTCGTTGTCAGAGGACTGCTCGGTGGTGGCGTTCCGGTTTCACAATCTGGTGCTCCTGAAGAACACTGGCAGCATTTCCATCCTCGTGCGCAGCCGTCGGCAGCCGCCGGGGGAATTCTCACGCCTGTATCCTGGCGAGCGGGTGGTGCTGGAGGACGTGACGCTGGATTACAATGACCTGATCTCCTACTTCAACGCCAAGAAGACGCTCTCCGGCACGCAGATCTACCTCACGCTCACGGAGAACGGCAGCGCGCAGATCGCCCCGCAGCGCGTGCGTGGCACGAACTTACGGCTCAGCTTCGGCCTCGGTGTCACCGTGGAGGCATTGCGCACCACCCAGGCCACGCTGAATGGGGTGGTGCTCAGCAGCGGCACGATTGTCGAAGCCAGCATCGAGGACAGCATCATCGCGCATGGCGAGGTGGAGATCGCGCTACGTGATCTGCGCGTGCGCGCGCAGGAGTTTGGTGGCCAGTTTCGCCTCGAAGGCAGTCGCAACACCTACCTCGTCTCCAACAAGCCGGAGCTGCTGGATGAAGGCGACATCCTGCTCTCCGCGGACACCGACGGCGAGATACTGCTGCGTATTGAGTGCAACTACGCGCAAAAAACCGGCGTGCTGGAGGTGCTGCGTGCCTCACGTCCGCTCTACATCGGTCAGATTCCGGTGCGTGACCGCATCAGCCTCAATGATGGCGACACCATCACGCTGGGGGAGGGGCAGTATCTGCGCTGCCATTTCTCCGACCGCATCATAGAGGAGGAGCGCAACACCGTCCGCCAGATCGAAGTGCGTGAACTCAGCCACCGGTTCGACAGCCGCAACACCGCGCAGGACGGCGTGAGCTTCATTGCCCGCCGTGGTGAGATGATTTGCGTCATGGGACCGAGCGGCTGTGGCAAAAGCACGCTGCTGCGCATCCTTGGCGGCCAGCTCAAGCCACGCGGCGGCGAGGTGCTGATGAATGGCATAGCGTTATACCAGAAACTGCCCAATCTCACGACCTACATCGCCTACATCCCGCAGGAGGTCGCTTTTGATCCGCTGCTGAAAGTGCAGGAAAACCTCGATTTCTCCGTCGCGGTGCGCTGCCCGCATCTGAAGACCGACGAACGTCGTAAACGCGTCGATGCGAAGCTGGCCGAACTGGGCCTGGCCGATCTGCGCAATCGGCTGGCGGGCACGCCACAGCAGAAATTTCTCAGCGGTGGCGAACGCAAGCGCCTCAATGCCGGTCTCGACATGATCGGCATCTCCGACGTGTATTTGTTTGATGAGCCGACCTCCGGTCTGTCCTCCAAAGACAGTGAGCATGTGCTGGAGATCATCCGCAGCCTCGCACGCAACAAGATCGTCATCACCTCCATCCATCAGCCCAGTTCGCGGCTGCTCCAGATGTTCGACAAGGCGCTGCTGCTCGACAAAGGCGGCAAAATGGCCTTCTACGGCACGCCGCAGGGCATGCTGGAGTACTTCTGGCGGGTCTATCACGCCGAAACCGGCCAAGTCGGCGATGACGAAGTGGAACCACCGAATACTCTCACTCCGGACTTTGTTTTTGATGTGCTGGAAACGCCGCTGCGCGACATCAGCGGTGACATCATCCAGGAACGCAGCGCGGACGGGCATCTCGTGGCCGCGCGTCGTTTCCCGCCGAATTTCTGGCGGGATTCCTACCAACGGCATCTCATCATGGAGAGCATGGCGAAGCAAAAGGCCGCGCCCGGCAGCACCAGCCTCATCGCCCGGCCGAAACGTGATGACAGCCAAAGTCTCGGGCGCATGCGCAACACACCGAAACCGCCGAAGCACACGTTTCGCGAGGAGAGTATCCTGTTCGCCACGCTGCTGAAGCGTGCCTTCCTCAGCAAACTGCGCAACCGCACGAACCTGCTCACCACGCTGCTGGAGGCACCGCTGCTGGCCTGGCTGATCGCCAGCGTGCTGAAGTACTCGGAGGAGGCCAATTACACCTTCGCCACCGCCTTCCACATTCCGACCTACCTCTTCATGAGCCTGGTCGTCGCCATGTTCCTGGGCCTCACCAACAGCGCCGATGAGATCATCCGCGACCGCCACACGCTGAGCCGCGAGCGCAATCACAACCTACGCACGTTTTACTACCTCTGCGGCAAGATCATCTCCCTCTCCGCCTTCGCCCTCGCGCAGTGCGTGATCTACCTGCTGATCGGCAACTGGGTGCTCGAAATCCGCGACATGTTCATGATTCACCTCTGGTGGATGTTCCTCACCTCGCTCACCGGCGTCTGCCTGGGCCTGTTCATTTCCAGCATCGTCACGGACAACCGTACGGCGGTGAATGCCATTCCGCTCATCCTCATCCCGCAGATCATTCTCGGCGGCGCGCTGATCAAATATGAGGAGATGAACAAAAACCTCGACCTAGTCTATTCTGTGGGCCGCTGGCTCAAAAAATCCGGCAACGATGAGGCCAACGCCAGCAAGCTGAAGGTGCCTTTCATCTGCCAATTCATGCCACTGCGCTGGTCGTATGAGGGTGTCATCATCTCGCAGTCCAAGCTCAATCCTTTGACGCGCAATCAGGACTTCCTCGACGAACGCATCCAGTCGCTGCTGCCGCCATCAGGCTCGGACATGAACGACCGCCAGCGTCACGAACTCGAGCTCACCAAGCAGTCACTCGCCGTCGTCTCCGGCCTCTACGCGGAAAATCCGCGTGAAATCTCCAAACGTCTCGGCTCCATCCGTGATGCCGTCCTCAGCGGCCGCATGGAACCGCCGATGCTCGACAGCATGCTGCAGCAGGATGCCGGCATCAGCGCCGAGGAAATCTATGTGAACCGCAAGGTACTCGATCTCGTGACCAAGGCCGAGATGGAGCGTGAGGACTACCGCTGCAGCAGCAGCCCGAACGTCTTTTTCGGCACCCGAAAAACCTATTTGGACACCAAGTACAACACGCTTTGGATCAACAGCATCGTCATCCTCTTCAGCCTCGCTTTGATCATCACCGCCGTGGAGATCAGCCTGCGCCGCCAGCTCACGAAAGTTTGATCGTCGCCGCAATGGCCGTGCTCCTGGCGAGATTCTCGACAGATCACAACATCTCAGTTGCAAAGATGTGCGCACTGCCCAGTATGCGCCCCTCGCCAACGGCAACCACCCCAACATGGTGCCGCTGACGGGAACATCAAACTAGGTCGGGCTGTAGTTCAGCCTGGTAGAACGCTTGCATGGGGTGCAAGAGGTCGTGAGTTCGAATCTCGCCAGCCCGACCACGGTTTGCTTCTTGAGAGCCAAGAGGTGCAGTGATTCGGCGGGGTTACAATCTATGCGATTTAAATCCCAATTCGCACATGACGTCGAAAGACGGGCCTGCATAAAGAGCCTTGATCAGCGCAACACGTGCCACTTTTGCTCCGGCCCAAACTGATGCCGGTAGCTCGTCTTCACCAGCTCCGGGAAGAACTCCGCCACAGCCGGGCACAGCCATTTATCAGCCAGTCCACCAGCATCCTCACCCGTTCCTTCGTCACATACTTCAGCGGGTGTCCATAGCCCGCGCCAAAGGGTGTGCCGTTAACCGTTACAAAAGCGGAATTCAACTGCCACTCCGCGTCACGCTTCGCATGCACGCGCTCCCGCGCCCCGCCTTCAATCGCTGAGGAAAGCACCGCACTCGCCTCATGCATCGTCAGCTCTTTCATCACCGGCAGACCCAAAGCCCGCATGTAGTCCTTCTGCGTCTGGCTCGCCCGCTTGTCGCGGGAAGCATCTCCGCCCGTCGGCTTCAACACATCGTCTCTCACCTCCGCACTGAGAACCGCACACCACGCCATGTCAACCGTCTTTCAGGCCACGCGTTCTTGTCATTTCCGCGTCTTCCGTGTATTCCGTAGGCCCATGCAAGCCGACGAACAAATCTACACCTACCGCATCGCGCGCAAAGTCCGCACCGGCGGTAGCAGCTTTGCCAGCGGCTTCTTCACCCTTGTCGGCATCGCCTGCATGCTCCTCGTCCCGTGGATCGTCGGTGTTCCTGCAGGACTCATTCTCCTCGCCATCGCCTACTTCACGGATGCCAAAACAAAGTGCGTCTCCACCTGCGGCCATTGTGGCAACGAAGTCGCCCACACCAGCCAGCTCGGCCCGACGTGCCACGCCGATCTCGCCCCCGAGCCACGCTCCGCTTGGTCCCGTCTCTGGCGCTGAGTTCGGAGTTCGCTTTGCCGTGGAATATCCAGCTAGCATACCTT
>JBDNIB010000705.1:0-2380 GCA_041688535.1 Prosthecobacter sp. | reverse complement strand
CCCACCGTCGCCATTTTGAAGCACACCAATCCCTGCGGCGTCGGCTGCGCGGATGAAGATCTGCGCGAAGCCTGGCAGAAGGCCTTTGAAACCGACAAGCAGGCCCCGTTTGGCGGTGTCATCGTCGTGAACCGCAGCATGACGCTCGGCCTCGCCCGCATCATCTCCGAAATCTTCACGGACGTCATCATCGCCCCCGACTTCGATGCCGATGCGCGTGCCTTGTTGCAGAAGAAAAAGAACCTGCGCCTCATCCAGATGCTCCCCGGCATCGCCGAAGCACTCGCCGAGCCGGTCATCCGTTCCGCCCCTGGTGGTGTCATGGTCATGGACAGCGATTTTCGCGCCCTCGGTCTCGATGATCTCGAAACCAAGGTGAAGACCATCCGCCCGCCGACCCGCGATGAGTTGGAAGCCATGCGCTTCGGTTGGCGCGTGGTGAAACACGTCAAATCCAACGCCATCGTGTTCGCTGGCACCGATCGTACCCTCGCCATCGGCGCTGGGCAGATGAGCCGTGTCGATTCCTGCCGCATCGCCATTTGGAAGGCCAAAGAAGCCGGTCTTTCCCTCAAAGGCAGCATCGTCGCCTCCGACGCCATGTTCCCCTTCCCCGACGGCCTCATCGCCGCCGCCGAAGCCGGTGCCACCGCCGCCATCCAGCCCGGCGGCTCCGTGAAGGATGCCGAAGTCATCGCCTCTGCCGATGAGCACAAGCTCGCCATGGTCTTCACCGGCGTCCGCCACTTCCTGCATTAGGTCGTGTTTGCTGGCATCATCCCGTCATGAGTCGCTACGCCAGCAATCAGGAAGTCGTGAAATTCTTTGCCACGCATGGCATTGAAGTCACGCAGGTACGTCGAGAGGGCCAGTTGCGTCATCTGTGCATCCACGGCGAGCCGCTCACCTTGCCCATGCCAGCCTGCGCGGAGGAATGCCTGAGCCGGGTGCGGGAATGCCTCTCCCGCCAGCAGGAACTTGGCGGCGCGCAGGATCAGCGCTGACCCATGACCGAGAAATCGAGGCCGCCTTGGCTCGGTCAAGCCGTTGCGGCGGCTGTCAGGCGACACGGTCTCGCCACCCAGGATGATCCCGGCTGCCTGCGTTCGGCGCGATTCGAGACTCGTTTTCAGTGAATCTGTCAACCATCGCCCCCTGTCCCTTTCCTGCGCCCTTGCGGGCGCGGCGGCGTAGCTGCCGCCGCAAGGCGGTGGGCGGGAGTCACTTCATGGTGTGAGCCTCAATAACCATGAAACGCAGAACCTTTGGCCTGCCAGGTCCGCGCCGCCCGGAATGAGCTGGATGACTGCTACCTCAACCCGCATCTCCGGCGGGTGCAGGATGAGCTGTTTGAAGTCTTTCTCACCACGGGCGCGGTGCGCTGTGAAAGCGCTGGTAAAACAAGCGCTGGTCCCCGTCTGCCGAAGTGTCCGCAGCCGTGCTGGCAATCCCGGACCACACCAGCTCACGGGCGGTCGCCATCATGTCGAATCCCATCATGAGGCGTTCCTCCGGCGTCTTGCGCATCATCGCGGCGAAGATCAGGGCGTTGATCTCCGGCGCGGTGTCCTTCACGGCGAAACCCGTGTCAGCATATCTGTCAGGTTCAATGCGGCTGACCATGTCTTCAAATACTCGGTATCGCAGCCCGTCGCAATCAAGTTCTCCACGTCCGCGAGCTGCCGTTCGGATTGCGATTCCTTCGCCCAATGCAGCTTGGAGAGAATGAGGTCCTCCTTGCTCACCACCCAGAGATTGAAGTCCGCCACCCGCAACCGGATGCGCCGGGTGAACTCATGCAGCCGGAAGTCCTCCCGTTTGCGGATCATGAAGTCCACCTTGATCAGTGTCGCTTGATGGATGGCGTTGAAGCTGCTTTGGTTGATCACCGCCTCTCGCGCTGCCTCTGGCGACACATAGTAGTCCGATCCCAGCACCTCGGCGATTCGCCCGGCATCCTTCAAAAAGAACGCCACCACCAGATCAATATCACGCGTCATGCGCGGCTGCGCGTAGCTATTCAGCGCCACCGACCCGGTGAGCATGTAATCAATGCCCGCCGCCTCCAAGCGGGTCACGATGTCGCGCAGCGTTTGCAGTTCTTCGGTCATGATTGGAGAAGCATTAGCGGCTTGTTCTCACATCCTCCATCAGAATCTCCGGCGGGTGCAGGTTGTGTTGTTTGGAGCCTCAGATCATCCCCTTCGCCGTCGTTCCCAGCTTGGATCACTTCATCGCCAATCTGCAACTCATGCCAGCCAGCGCGGAGGAATATTTGCGCCGTGTGCGGGAGTGCCTCTCCCGCCAACAGGACCTTGGCAGCGCGCAGGATCAGCGTTGACCAATGACCGAGAAGTTGAGGTCGCCTTTGCCGGCATCT
>JBDNIB010000083.1:0-5107 GCA_041688535.1 Prosthecobacter sp. | reverse complement strand
TGCCCTCGATGATGCGCGTGGTTTCGGTGGCGTCTTCGATTTTGAGGCCGCTGACGATGGTGGTGAGCATTTCCAGCTCGCTGCTCGACTTGGCGAGTGCTTGCTCGACCTCCTGCGCTTCCGTGACTTTCGCCAAGGCGGGCACGCGTGCCTGCTGCTCGGTGATTTGTTGGCGATACGGATCAAGCGCCTGCGGCTTGAGCAGGAAGGTGACGCATTTACCACTGAGCTTGTCTGCGCCTTCGGCCACGGCCTTGTCCATGGCGTCGATTTCCGCAGCGTCAGTGTAGCGCACGTCGCGCAGAGCGATGATCTGGCCGCGCAGTTCGCGCAAGGACGTCAGAAGGCCGACAAAGCCGAGGATGTCGCTTGGATCGGTATTTGCAGCGGCTCCGAGAGCCTTCTGTGTCTTCTCCTGTAACGCGGTGGTTTGATGCGTCGCTGTTTTGCGCATGCGGCGCACTTTTTCAAACTCACCCAGCGCGGTTTCGGCAGTCGTCTTGATCTCGACAAGCGTGCTCTTGAGGTCGTGCGTTTCGTCGCGGCCGATCCAGAAGTAGCTATCGGCGATGTCACCGCAGGAGCGGGCGAGTTCGACGTAGAGACCGGAGAAAGAGTCGTCCTTGCCGAGCAACGTGAGCACGCCGTTGCACTCGGCCATGGCGCGGACGATTTCCGCGTTGCCGATCTTGCTGAGGAAGGTCTGCGAGGCCTTCGCCTCGCTGATATCCGCAGAAACAAAGGGCGTGCGCCAGACCTGCACGACGTGGTGTTTGCGAGGCTCGGCATCAGCATCAAAGAGAACGAGTTCACCGCTTGGGAATAGGCTGAAACCATGGCAGGGCTGCGGCGTGGCGATGGTCTGCGTGATGAGATTGTAGCTGAGCAGCAAGTAGCTGCCGCTTTCGAGATGGCTGAAGATGAACAGCGTGTCCTCACCGTTCGCAGCGGCCACGCGGCGCTCGAAGCGCATCGGCGGCAGGCCGGTTTCAAAGCGGCGCACCTCTCCCGTCTGCAGCACATAGCCGTGCGGAAACAGGATGCCGTGATCGTCGGGCAGCAGCACACAGCTTTCCGCGATGCTGTCGATGCGGTGCGCCTCCCGCGTGCGCTCGTTGAAGACGAGGTGCCGCCATTCTTTCTCCTGATATGGCAGCACCTTCATCAGAATAAGGTTTCCGACGATCGCGTAGTGAACCTCCGCGTCGTCGAGCGTCTGGTCCTTGTTCTCGACTGGCTCACTGAAGATGCCGCGACCGCTGTCGGTGTTGTTTTCGACTTTGACCGTGAGATCGCCGCCGATGGTCTCCACAAATACACGATCCTCAATGCTGATGTGCGGATGCGTGCCGTGGATGTACATGTCCCGCGTGGCGCGCTTCCACGCGAATTCCTGCGGTGTCGGGAAGACGAACTCGTGGTCGCTGCGGTTGCCGAGGTAGCGCAGCGTGCCTGTCTCATCATCGACGAGCCACTTGAAGGTCTTCACCTCCGTGGCGCGCTGGCCGACCTGAAAGCCCATGTAGAGATGCGGGCCGATGCGGTGGCACTTCAGGAAGCTCGCGTGCTTGTAGTAATTGTACAGGTAGGCGAAATCCTCCGCGAACTGTGCGTCGCTCAGAATCGCATCTTTGTTCGTGTGGAAGCTGTGATCGCTCTCCTGGTAGTCCACCACCGCAAACACATCCTCAATCTTCATCGTCGAGCGCAGCCCGAGATGCACATTGTAGCCAAACAAGAACCGTTTCGGCCCGATGGCCGCCATGTCACGTGGCACGCAGTTGTTGTCCGTCGTGAGCCGCGTGGTGGCCAGCAGCGCCGTCTCAATGCCGCCAAACTCCGCCTTGCGATCCGCGTTCAGCAGATCCAGCCGCCGCTGCAACTCCGTGCCGTGCTTGTTCAGCCGCTGACGAATGACTTCGTAAGCGCCGGCTTCGAGCTGCGAAGGAGGTTGGGCTGATGGTGTGGGTTCGGGCATATGGAGGGCCGACGCACCGTCGGCTTAAAGTGCTTCAACGCCGACGAATCGTCGGCGCTCCATATTTACTTCTTCGTCGCCTTGGCTGCGAGAAGGCCGCTGACGGTTTGCTCGGTAAGGCCGAAACGGGAAGCCGCGCCGATCATGCCGGTGAGCTTGTTCAGCGTGGTGGAGTCGGGATTCAGGCCGATGAGTTTGGCGAAGAGGGCGCTGAGCGTGAGGTTCTTCGTGTCTTCGGCGGTGAGACCGAATTGATCGATAATCGTTTTGAGCTGCGCTTTGAAGTAATCGGGATCGCCATTGAAGAAGGTCTCCTTCACGTCGGTGAGCGTGCGGCTGCCTTCGACCATGCGGTCGATGGCGCGGGCATTGCCGATGGCGTTGGTGATCTTGTCGAAAAACTGTATTTCGCCACCGACGATTTCGATCTTCGCGGACTTCATGGCCTCGCCAAGCACGCCGGCTTGGGCGGCGGCGATGTCTTTTTGAATGTTGATCTGCGCGAGTTCGACGGACTTCTCCTTGTCGAGTCTGAGCTTGAACTCCTCGTGCTCGCGACCGGCGTTTTCGAGGAGTTTCATGGCTTCGGCCTTTTTGGTGATGCCATCGGCCTCAGCGGCGAGTTTGAGCTGCGTGACTTCGGCATCGACCGTGCCCTGTTTCTGCGAAGCCTCAGCTTTAGCGATTAGGACCTGGGCTTCGCCGAGTCCGATGGCGGCTGAGCTGGCGGTTTTGCCTTCGGCGAGGGATTTCTCGGCGGCGGCGTCTTTGCTGGCGGATTCCTGACGGGCTTCCGCAAGCGTGAGGAGTTCCTGAGCGTGGAGTTCGGCAGACTGCTTCGAGGCTTCGGCCGCTTTGACCTGCGTGAAGGCATTCTGCTCGGCGGAGAGGCGTGCGACTTCCTTGGCGGCCTCGGCTTCCTTGATTTTCTGAATGAGCTGCTCTTGGGCGTTTTTCTCAGCGTTGGTAAGCGCGACTTGCTTTTCGCGGTCGGCGGTGGCGAAGGCCTCGGCGTCCTTCATCTTCTGCTGTTCGATGACGACGGTCTTTTCGAGGGCGACGCGGTCCTTGATGACCTCCTGGATGTTCTTTTTCTCGACTTCGACGGCTTTCTCCTTCTCGATGTCCTTGAGCGTGGTGACGCGCTGGCGGTCGATGATTTCGAGGTCGCGATCGCGGGTGACGCGTTCGATTTCGACAGCATCAGTGCGCTCCTTGTTGCGCTGGGCGACGAGGACCTGGCGGTCCTTGTTTTCGGTGGCGACGGCGATTTCCTCGTCGGCAGAAATTCGGGCGCGCTCGGATTTGAGGCGCTCTTCAGCCTGCACTTTCATGGTTTCGGCTTCTTCGCGTGCATTCACGCTTTCGACATCGCGCTTCTGCTTCGCTTCGGTTTCGGCGAGCTGACGTTCGAGCTCGAGAATGGCTTCACGCGCTTGAACATCCTGCTGTTTGATGACCTTTTCTTTGTCGCGCTGGATGTTGTTGGAGAGCTTGGCCTGAATGGCGGTTAGTTCGGTGATTTTCTTGATGCCCTCAGCGTCGAGAATGTTGTCGGGATCGAGGTTTTCAAGCCGCGTCTGCTCCAAGAAGTCGATAGCGCAGTCGTCGAGCGTGAAGCCGTTCAAATCGGTGCCGATGACCTTCAAAATGCCACTCTTGAAGGTGTCGCGCTCGTTGTAGAGCTGCACGAAATCGAAGCGCTTGCCAACGGTCTTGAGCGCCTCGGAGAATTTGGCATCAAAAAGAAGCCGCATAGTGTCCACGGCCGAGGCGCGGGCGCAGCCGATGCTCTGGGCGACGCGGAGCACGTCTTCGGGCGTTTTGTTCACGCGGACAAAGAAGGCCACCTTGATGTCGGCGCGCAGATTGTCCTGGCAAATGAGACCCTCGGTGGATTTGCGCTCGATTTCGATGCGCTTCACGGAGATGTCCATGTACTCGGCCTGATGCGCGACTGGGATGACGAGCATGCCATTGAAGGACACCTTCGTGCCGCCGATGCCATTGCGGACGATGGCTTGACCCTGGGTGACCTTGCGGAAGAAGCGGGAGAACAGGACCAGGATGCCGAGAAAAATCCCGACGATGATGGCTCCGACAAGGATGCTGCCTTCGAGCACGAGAGCGAAGATGGGAAAGGTGTTCATGGGGGTGTTGTTGGAGAGGGCCGGTGGGTTAGTTTTGGGAAGTAGGTTCGATCAAGAAAAAGGTGTTGTCGGGGCCAGCCGAAATGACCTTGGCCAGGGAACCTTTTTTCAAAGGCACGGCATCGGGCAGGGTGCGGACGTTAATCAACAGCGGTACGCTGGCTGTGGTGATTTCAAGCTGGCCGTAGGATTCGTCGGCCTCGGTGGAGGCGATGATGCCTGTGCGTCCGATCACCTCTTCGGCTTCGGAGTCGGCATCCCCCATGGCTTTGAACAACTTGCCGACAGGAAGTGTGGCGAGCTTCGTGACGATGAGACTGCCGACGAGATTCGGCAGGAACAGCAGGGCCGCTTGCACCAAGTCTCCAGTCTGATTGAACCAGTCATTCAACACGAGTGAGCCGAACCAGAGAAACAGGATCAGGAAACTGAGCCAGACGATCAGTGGCACCTGCGAAAACCCGAGGAACCTGCCTACTGAGAGCCAGGCACCCCCAGTGCTGAGGCCATGGACGTGCGTGGTGCCACTGCTGCCATCGACGTCTCCATCCAGATTGAGATCGTCAGGCAGGTCAGCCTCGAAATCGAGCGCACCCAATATGACCAGCAGCCAGTACACGACGATCAGCGCCAGGAGGAGCGAAAGTAGGGCCTGATGGGGTGAGATGGCTGCTTGGAAGAGTTCGATCACGTCGGGGTGAGAGGGGTGAATGGCCGGGATTTAAGCAACTGGCTTGAGATGAAGCGATTACAATATTTCGTTTTATCTTCCAAACTTTCGCATGGTGCATACGGCTCGCACAATTTCGCTGCGTGGCTATTTCATCTGGCCTTAAACAACAGGATTCGAAAGACCAAATCACCTCGGTCCAAGTACAACATTGGCGTGAAGATCCTTTGCTGTAATCCAGCGGGTGTCATTTGAATCGCGATATAAAGGTGAGCCAATTGCAAAACCCCTCCGAGGCCTGAAAAATGG